>JALRJG010000303.1 GCA_023261215.1 Pseudomonadales bacterium
GTGCGAACTCAATTTCGATGGCGCGCCAGCAACACTGATTTCCAAGGATGAGGCCCTTCTCAAGCGAACGATCAACCTTGGCCGGGCCATTCAAGCGGCAGACACCCTAGGCGCGGCCCAATGCATGCTCGACCAGGCAGTGGCCTACTCGCTCGATCGAAAACAGTTCAACCGGGCCATTGGCTCTTTTCAAGCAGTGAAACACATGTGTGCAGAAATGGCTTCACAGCTTGAGCCCTGCCGCGCCTTTGTCTGGTTTGCGGGTCACGCCTTTGACGAGTCGGCAAAAGAAGCGGATTTGACGGCCTGTCACGCCAAGGCGCATTTGGCTGAAGTCGGTCAATTTGTTGCGAAAACCAGCACTGAAGTTCACGGCGGCATGGGATTCACCGATCTCGTTGGTCTGCATTATTGGTTCAAGCGCGTGGGGTTCAACCGCCAACTGTTGGGCTCACCCGAGGGGGTGAGAGAGGAAGCTGCGGCGATTCAAAACTTCTAGCCTTGTTTCGAGGTGTCGCCTCAGTACAATGGCTTCCCAAATCATTGACCCCACGTGGACTGCAGGGCTCGTTTTAGTACGCCCGCGTCACGCCTATGACAAAACTGATTTCAAATTCTCTTCTTGGCAAGGCTGTTGTGCTCAGTCTCGTCATCTCTATTTTGGCAGGGACGTCAGTCTTTCTCCTGGGTTTAAAAGAAATCTTTACGATCGAAGAAGCTGAATTCATGGCCGCTTCTGATCGAGAGCTCGCCGCACTCGCTCAACACGTCGCCGTGCTTCAACGCCTTGATGCCCAGCCCGATTTAATTCAGTCAGCGTTTGAGAATCTGGTGGTCGACAACGCCCTCGTATCGCTGCGAATCAGCCAAGACCGTCAGATCCTCGCAACGCTCGATCGTCCTTGGCAAAACACCAACCGCCCTATCCTGGACCAGTTGACTGCCCGTCAACTAGAACGATCGGTTGCGGTCAGCGTGCCTGCGAATCCGCAAGTACTCACGGTGGAAGCCATCTATGACAGCCATCAGGTCTATCATTTATTTGCAGTGACCCAATGGGTCAACGCCCGCGCTGGGGTGATTCGGGTCTGTATCGTGGTCCTGATTGTTTCTCTCATTTTCTACTTTCTTTTTGACCGTCCCATTAAACACATCCTGAGTGCGCTCCGGCAGGGAGCACGTTCGCCGATCAGAATTGAGCGAAACCCAAACAACGAGGATGAGATTTCCAAACTCATCGACGCGCTCAATGACGCTTTTGAAAACGAACACATCAGCGCCGCGGAAAACCAAAACTTGCTGCTCGCGCTGCGCTCTGCTCCAGATCCTTGTTGGGTGTTTAAGACCCACTCCGGAGAGCCCATCTTTGTCAACGATGCCGCATGTACGAAGCTGGGATACCCGCGAGAGACACTCATGCAACTTAAAGTTTGGTCCCTCTCTAACGACGGTGACCTTGCCAGCTATCAGGCGCTGTTAAAGACTGCGCGAGCAACCGATGAAATCATCAGAACCTTTAGAGAAGTCACGACCGCATCGGGTGAAACCATTCATTTTGAGGTCACCATCCGTTATCTCGTGGTCAACGATGAAGGCGTGGCCGTGCTCTTCGCGCGCGACGTGGGCGAGCGAGAGGCATTACTGACCCGTATGAGCACGTCGGAGCGCTTCAAGACAATTGCCGAAATGTCAGGCGCCCTCGCGCACGATCTCAACAATAAGCTCCAGGTGGCCATGGGTAACCTTGAAATCGCGGGAGAGTCCGAAACTGGCTCGAATGAGCGTCTTGGGCTCATCAGAAAGGCAAAGTCGGTACTGGATACTGCTGCGGCTTCGGTCGATCAGTTGCTATCGTTCGCAAGACGGAAGTTCCTGCAAACTGAGAGCATTAATCTGACTGAGACCTTGACCGAGCTGGTTCCGATGCTTGAGCAAAGCATCAGCCAAAAGATTCATTTCGAAGCGCAGCTCGACCCCCTGGCGACCCCCTTCTCCATAGACCCACAAATGCTATCCAGTTCGCTCATTCATATTGTTAATAACGCGGTTGAGGCGATGCCTGAAGGCGGCGATCTAACCCTTAAACTCAACGAGGAGCCCGTCATCAGTCCTGTGCGGGCGATAGACTCTCTGGTTCAGCCTGGACAGTACGCCGTTATCCGCGTCATGGACTCTGGCGAGGGCATCAGTGAAGATAATCGGCCTCGAATTTTTGAACCCTTCTTCTCTACGCGGGGTCGCGATCGAAGTCGCGGCTTGGGCCTTAGCATGGTGCATGGATTTGTGT
>JALRJG010000304.1 GCA_023261215.1 Pseudomonadales bacterium
AATGCGCAATATAGTGGGCGCTATAGGTTTCACTTGGCAAGTAGCCCCGTGCAAGCTTGTGTTCGCCTTGAGCGCCCGCTTCAACCCGATCAAGCCCGCGCTCAATCGCGAACTCGATCGCCTGGTAGTAGCAGACTTCGAAATGCAAAAACGGTCGGTGCTCGATACAGCCCCAGTTCCGACCAAACAAGCATTCACTCCCAATAAAGTTGATCGCGCCAGCAATGTATCGATCCCCAGAACGACACATCACCAACAAGATTCGGTCGGCCATCGTCTCACCCACGCGCGAGAAAAACGATCGCGTCAAATAGGGCGACCCCCACTTTCGGTTGCCGGTATCCATATAGAAGCGAAAGAAATGATCCCAGTGTGTTTCAGTGATCATGTCCCCGGTGAGTCGCTCGATCACGAGATCACCTTGAAGCGCATCCCGTCTTTCGCGCCGAATGTTCTTGCGTTTTTTACTCGACAGATCGGACAGGAAGGCATCAAAGCTGTCGTAGCCTTGGTTCTGCCAGTGATACTGTTTATGCGTGCGTTGAAGCCATCCTTCTTCACCTCGCCTTCGCCACGCGGCTTGGTCCAGGAAGTTAATGTGTACTGAGCTGATGTCGTGATGGTCTGCCAATTGCTGGGCGCCACGCGCGAGCGCGGTTTCAGCCGCCACATCCGTGGTCAGTAGGCGGCGTCCGGTGGCAGGCGTAAAAGGCACGGCGCTGAGAAGCTTTGGATAATAGCGCCCGCCAGCTCTTTCGAAGGCATCCGCCCAACTGTAATCAAAAATGTACTCACCTTGAGAGTGCCCTTTCAAATAGAGGGGCATCACGCCACACAACGCGTCGGCTTCGTTTTTCACTTGGAGATGGTAGGGCACCCACCCTGTGTTAGCGCCCACGGATCCGCTGGTCTCCAGCGCGTCTAAAAACGTGTAACTGAGAAAGGGATCCACCGCGCAGCCGGGCGCCTCAGCAAATCGGGTCCATGCGGCGTCCCCAATCTGCTGAATCGCATCGACCGGATGAACGGAGTAGCTCAAGGCAATTCCTGGTCACAGCCCTTGGCGACTAGAGCATCTCCTCGGCGATGATCTTGAGGGCTTCGGTTTGACCTGAACCAATGAGCATAGACCCAACCACACCGCTCGCGCCTGCGCTCTTCCAACGCGTCAGCTGCTCACGAATGTGCTCGGCCGGGCCAACCAGATGGCACGCATCAACCAATTCATCAGGGACCGCCGCCATGGCCTCGTCTTTTTTCCCAGAGAGATACAGGTCTTGGATCTTAACGGCTGCATCCTCAAAGCCTAATGCCTTGCAATAGTCGTTATAAAAATTCTTGTCTCTGGCGCCCATCCCTCCAATATAGAGCGCCATGTTGCCCTTGATCGGTTGACGACACGCGTTGATGTCGTCCCCCATGATGCAAGTAATAAAGGGTGCAATATCAAATTCCATCAAGGTGCGACCTGATTTGGCCAGCCCTTTCTCAATGTGGGGGAGGAGCACCTCAGGCTTCGATGGGTCCATCCAAATCGGGAAGACCCCATCGGCGACCTCAGCACTGCCCGAGAGCCCGTTGGGCGTGATCGATGCGGTATAAATGGGAATGTCCTTGTCCGCTTGCAAGATACTCTTCAGTGGTTTGCCAAGACCTGTGCCGTCTTCACCGCTGTAGGGCAAGCTGTAATGGAAGCCTTCGTGCTCGACCGCTGCCTCCCTGGCGAAAATCTTCTTCATGATGGAGATGTATTCTTTGGTTCGGGTCACCGGTCGCCCATAGGCCACGCCGTGCCAACCCTCAACGACCTGCGGTCCAGACGCCCCAAGACCGACAATAAATCGGCCATTTGATAGCTGGTTCAAGGTCATGGCGGTCATCGCGCTACAAGCGGGTGATCGCGCGGGCATTTGCATAATGGAGGTGCCGACCTTGATTTTGTCTGTCTGCGCTAAGATCCAGGCCGCAGGGGTGACAGCATCTGCACCATAGGCCTCTGCTGTCCAGATTGAATCATAGCCTAGGTCTTCAGCATATTTGATCCGCTCGATATCGACCTGGATCATCTTGCCGCCATACCCACCAATTAAACCGAGTTTCATGATCAACCCTCCTTCACGTGATCTGTTCAGTAAATCAACTATTATTAGTCTAATTTCAAACCTAATGACGCGAGCAAGCCCTAGACACTCGCAACAGCATTAGCAAACCCCTTCTTAACACAACGGACCCACCTGCGGGCAGCGCATCACCTGGGTTCAGGCCATCCGAGGGGCAATATCCT
>JALRJG010000305.1 GCA_023261215.1 Pseudomonadales bacterium
ATCAACCAAGACATGAACCAAGACTTGAACCAAGACATGAACCAAGACTTGAACCAAGACATGAACCAAGACATGAACCAAGACATGAACCAAGACATGAACCGAGAAATGAACCAAAGGAAAAAGCCGTCAGCAAATGGCTAACGGTTAAACCAGGAAGGGAACAAGCAAGAAAGGAACAAGCAAGAAAGGAACAACCAGGAAACGAGTAAACCCGTCAGAACAAGCGAGCGAAGGGAAGGGTCGCAGTACGCGGAAGCGCGCAAACGGACCGCACCCCCTTCAGTTCGATCACACAAAGCAGGACGTCGATGACTGTTGCTTCAAAAGCGCAAGGCCGACATCATAAAGGAGATTGAAAACGATGGATGCAAGAGTGGCAGAAGATAAAGATCCCAATAAAGAACGCGCGCTTACCGCGGCGCTGTCTCAAATAGAACGGCAATTTGGAAAAGGCGCCATGATGCGTCTGGGTGATACCCCCCAAACGCGAATCCCCTCGATTTCTACGGGGTCGTTGGGTTTGGATATCGCGCTGGGCATTGGTGGGTTGCCTCGCGGTCGAATCGTAGAGATCTACGGGCCGGAGTCGTCGGGGAAAACGACGCTCACGTTGCAGGTCATCGCTGAAGCGCAGCGAAATGGGGGAACCTGCGCATTCATCGATGCAGAGCATGCGCTCGATCCGATCTACGCACAAAATTTGGGCGTTGATATTGATAACCTATTGGTGTCTCAGCCAGACACAGGTGAGCAGGCATTAGAAATTTGTGACATGGTGGTCCGCTCTGGTGCCGTCGATGTAGTAATTGTCGACTCGGTAGCGGCGCTCACGCCAAAGGCCGAAATTGAGGGCGACATGGGCGATCACCATGTGGGCTTGCAAGCGCGGCTAATGAGCCAAGCGCTGCGGAAGATGGCGGGGAATATCAAGAATTCAAACACGCTGGTGATATTCATTAATCAAATCCGCATGAAAATTGGTGTCATGTTCGGGAGCCCAGAAACCACCACGGGCGGTAACGCGTTGAAGTTTTACTCCTCGGTCCGGTTGGATATCCGCCGGATTGGCAGTATTAAGGAAGGTGACGAAGTCGTCGGCAGTGAAACGCGAGTCAAAGTCATCAAAAACAAGGTGGCGCCACCCTTTCGTCAGACCGAATTTCAGATCATGTATGGCACGGGTATCTACCGCCTGGGAGAAGTCATCGATTTAGGTGTTCAACAAGGCTTAGTGGATAAAGCCGGTGCTTGGTACAGCTACAAAGGCGATAAAATTGGTCAAGGTAAGAAGAATGCCTGCGACTATTTGCTTGAGCATACCGAAATCGCTGAGGAAATCGAAGCGGAATTACGTCGCCAATTGCTCAGCAATGACCCAGCATCTGCCGCATCGGACGTCGCAGATGTTGAGGAACTGGATGCGTGATCGGCGGTCTGTGAGTCAATTGAACCGCCGACTCAGTATCTTCCCTGCCGATGGCCACCGATCACCAAGGTAAGCGAGACGGGCAACAGAACGGTCGTGACCGTGCTGTTGCCAATGGCTCGCCTTGGATGAAGGCCTCGGACCTATTAAAGCCTCAGTCTTCTGAGGCTCGCCTCAAACCGTCCTCTCCAGTTCGCCCGTTGACGCGAAACCGCGCCTTTTCAGAGTCGGTTCTCACCCAAAGCGCGCCCGTAGGCGAGTCGAACGGGTGGATTACCGAGGGCGAGCGAATGGAAGGGCCAGAAATGCAAGAGCCAGATTCAATAAGATCTGCAATGAGGCCGCCTGAAAAGAACTCAATTAAAAAGAAAGCGTCTGAAAAGAAAGCATCTATAAAGAGAGCGCTCGAAAAAAAAGTGCCTGAAACAGACTGGTCCGAAACAGAAGGATATGAAACAGAAAGGTCCGAAACAGAAAGATTTGTAACAGAAGAATCCAGAACAGAAAGCGCACAATCGGAAGAGCAGAATCAAAAGGCCTTTGCGCAACGGTACAACGCGTGTCTGGATTGGCTCTCGAGACGAGAGCACAGCGCATTTGAAGTTGAGCGGAAACTCAAGGATCGGTTTCCTGATGATCTCAGCCTGGTTCCCTTGGTGATCGCTCGGCTCCAAGCATCAGGTTTGCAAGATGATTTTCGCTTCGCCGAAATGTTGGTGCGTTACCGAGCCTCCAGAGGTCAGGGGCCTATCAAAATTAGGGCGGAGCTGAAATCCAAAGGTGTCGCCCAGGTCGTCGTCTCCGATGTTTTATCGAGATCATCCTTCGATTGGTCCGAAGTCGCATCG
>JALRJG010000306.1 GCA_023261215.1 Pseudomonadales bacterium
ATGGCGCGTGCCTGCGTACTTTTCGCCAGGGTTTTGTAGACCCACCACCAGCTGGACGGTCATTGAAGCCCCTCCGCAAAGGGTTTAAGCCGAAGGTTAATCTTCGGCTTCGCTCTCTCCAGCTGACGCGCTTGCAGCTGCAGCCTCGGCATCCGCACGCTTGTTAGCATGCACAGAGAAGACCACTTGATCGTGATCCTTACCTTGAGCCAATTCCGGAATCGTGACACCTTCAGGCAAGTTCAGCTGACTCATGTGAATCGCTTCACCGACGTGAACACCCGCGACATCGACTTCGATGAACTCCGGTAAGTCTTTGGGCAAACACGCGATCTTCACCACCGTCATGTTGTGAGAGATCAATCCGCCACCGGTTTTTACACCGACGCAAATCTCTTCATTGACGAAGTGAAGTGGGACATCAACCGAGAGGGCTTGGTCTCTGACCGTTCTTTGAAAATCAGCGTGCATAATTCTGGGCTTCGCAGGATGACGCTGAAGATTCTTAATGATCGCTGACTCCTTCTTGCCACCCACATTGATCGTCAGGATGTGCGAGAAAAAGGCTTCGTTCTCGGTTGCTTTCATCAGATCCTTGTGCGGGATCGAGATGCTCTCCGGCTCCTCTTTGCCACCGTAGATAATGGCTGGGACCAGATCTCCGTTCAGACGCAGGCGGCGGCTCGCACCTTTCCCCAAGTCTGTACGGGGTTCGGCATTCAATTCAAACTCTGATGCCATGGGTTTCTCCTTTACTGAGTGTCATGGGCTGCGACCACCTCAAGACACGCTTTCTTCCTCTTTCGAGGGCCTTTTTAAAACAGCGCCGTTTGTGATTTTCGATCAAACAGCGCACTGAGCGACTCCTCATTACTGATTCGTCGAATCGATTCAGCCAACTCCTCTGATACGCTGAGTTGCCTGATTTTTTTACAACCGCTTGCCGCTTCACTGAGCGGAATCGTGTCGGTCACCACCAATTCATTGAGCGCGGAGGCTTCAACATTTGCCACTGCTTTGCCAGACAAGACTGGATGAGTGCAATAGGCGACCACGTTGGTCGCACCTTCCGCTTTCAAAGCGCCTGCCGCGGCACACAAAGTCCCGGCCGTATCCACCAAATCATCGACCAAAATACAGGTTCGGCCTTTGACATCTCCGATGATATGCATGACCTCAGATTGATTCGCTTGAGGTCGACGCTTATCAATGATGGCAAGATCAGCGTCATTTAGCTGCTTGGCGATCGCGCGAGCTCGAACCACGCCTCCTACATCCGGGGACACCACCATCACGTCGCTGTAGACCCCTGAGGCTACTTGACGCTCAATATCATCGAGCAAAACTGGCGTGGCATAAATATTGTCCACCGGCACATTGAAGAAGCCCTGGATTTGGTCTGCATGCAGATCCATGGTCAACACCCGGTCTATGCCCGCACTGGTCAGCATATCTGCAACGACCTTTGCCGTAATGGGCACTCTTGCCGAGCGCACGCGCCGGTCCTGACGGGCATAACCAAAATAGGGCATGACCGCCGTAATTCGCCCCGCTGAAGCACGGTGGAGACAATCCACCATGATCATCAACTCCATGAGATTGTTGTTACTGGGCGCGCAGGTCGGTTGGATGATGAAGACATCCTTCCCGCGCACGTTTTCGGCAATCTCTACGCTGATCTCACCATCACTGAAGCAACCAACCGTCGCGTCGCCTAAACTGATACTCAGTTGCTCGACGACTCGCTGTGCCAACTCAGGGTGAGCATTCCCCGAGAATATCTTCAGTTCAGCCACAGTGTTTTCCCAAGCGAGATCAGAAAATGGCTGGGGTGGAGGGACTCGAACCCCCGCATGCAAGGATCAAAACCTTGTGCCTTACCAACTTGGCGACACCCCAATGATCACTTTTGACGGTCTACGCGCGCCCTTGGAGGACCCTGCGACTGATAACAGTCGGCACATCAATGTGACTGTGCCGCAAAGTGCCACCATCCATTGGGCACTGCCTTCTCAATCGCTCGCGCTTGTTGCTCGGACTCACATTCTAAAAAGAAGGTGCTTCCGGAGCCCGACATTTTAGCAGCGCCGTACTGCCTAAACCAGCGCTGGAGGGTTCTGACCTCTTCGAAACGGCTACACACCACCGGTTCGAGATCATTAACCCAATCTTCTTCTCGAGCATCCCCGCTCAAAAAGGCCGCTATTGTCCTTACCTCGTGGCACCGTGTCAATTCTTCAGCTTGGAAGATTTCCTGCGTGCTGACGTGGATCCCT
>JALRJG010000307.1 GCA_023261215.1 Pseudomonadales bacterium
CCGTCCATATCGCCTGCGCATGTAAAGAAGGTCTTGCGCGAGGAGCGGGCTCGGTACGCCGAGATGAATCCTCGATCGAAAACCGCATTTGATCTGGGGTCCAAGGCCTACCTTGATCGTGTGCCTATGCACTGGTTGAAGGATTGGCCGATGCCCTTCCCGCTCGTCGTGGATCGTGCATCAGGTGCTCAAATTTTTGACCTGGATGGTCATGCGCTGAACGACTTCTGTTTGGGGGATACAGGATCGATGTTTGGTCATTCCCCACCTCCCATTGCGAGGGCGCTGAGACGTCAGTCAACCCGAGGGCTCACCTATATGTTGCCGAGCCACGAGGCCAGTGAGGTCGGCGAGGGTCTGAGCCGGTTGTTTGGGCCCAAGAAATGGCAAATTGCTGCGACGGCGACCGATGCGAATCGGTATGCGATTCGAGTGGCTCGAGCGATCACTGGGCGACCTAAGATTTTGGTCTTCAACGGGTGCTATCACGGCACGGTGGATGACGTCATGGTCGAGCGCGTCGCCAATCAAACGGTGATGCGCCAAGGCCTTTTGGGTCAAGTCGCAGATCTCTCTCGTTGGGCCGTTGCGATTGAATTCAATGATCTCCCGGGTCTAGAAAAAGCGCTCGCTCGAGAGGATATCGCAGCAGTGCTCGCCGAGCCGGTGATGACGAATGCCGGAATGATTCTGCCTCAGCCAGGATTTCTGAGAGGTTTGAGAGCGCTAACCAAGCGCTATGGGAGTCTCTTGATACTCGATGAAACGCATACGTTGTCCTCAGGGTTGGGTGGCTATGCGCGTCAGAACCGATTGTCCTCGGATATTCTGGTGGTCGGGAAAGCCGTGGGCGGCGGAATGCCGGTGGCGGTTTGGGGCGTCTCCAGTCAGGTTGCACGGCAGTACCGAAAGCATAATCAGTCGCGGCCGATAGGGCACTCTGGGATGGGCACCACCCTGTCTGCAAGCCCCCTTCAATTAGCCTGCCTGAAGGCTGCGTTGGCGGAAGTGATGACGGAGGCCAATTACGCCCGAATGCTGGCGGGCGCTGCGAGATTAGAACAAGGCTTGAACGATTTGATCCAAGGGCATGCATTGCCCTGGCATGTCGTTCGAGTCGGCGCACGCGTGGAGCTGGTGACCTCCCCGACGCGTTTGTTGAATGGCGCTGAAGCCAAAGCGCTGCCTCACTCGGAGCTCGAGGCAACGCTCCATCTAGGGCTGGTCAATCGAGGCTGTTTGGTCGCGCCTTTTCACAACATGATGCTGGTGAGTCCAGTCACTCGGAACGCTCAAATCGATGCGTTGGTCGACGCAATGGATGACATGATGGGTGCGCTCGTTCAAAAGGACTTACTGCCCTTAAGTCGCTATTAAACCCGCGCCAAGCCGAGTGAGCGAACGGCAGCATCCATCATGAAGCCGCCGATATCCCAGTTTTTACCGTCATCCTCTGATGTATGCTCACCGGATGTTCAGCGTCAGTTTACAAGCGCACGTGCTGCCGCTGGTGGTCTTTCTGGCAATGGCAGCCGTCGGCTTAGAGCTTCAATGGCGTCATTTTCAATCGTTGTTTGCACGACCGAGAGTGCCCGTTCTTGGCACGCTGGTCCACACGTTAACCTTTCCTTTGATTGCGATGATATTGATTTTCGCCGCCAAATTCGTCGGGCTTGCTATCAGTGATGCCACGATCATGGGTATTCTGCTGATTGCTGCTTGTCCAAGCGGCGGGTTTTCCAATGTGTTAGCGCTGATGGCGAAGGTCAATTTACCGCTCTCGGTCATGCTCACGGTTGTCTCATCTCTCGGGTCGTTTCTGACGGTGCCGCTCCTGATGGGTGGTTTTGGTTTGCTTGTGGCTGAGCTGCAAGAGCCGGTTTGTTTGCCAGTAATCCAAACGTTGGTCCAGTTGTTTCTTCTGGTCGTGTTACCCATCGCGGTTGGAATGGGGCTGCGACAAATGAAACCTCGCTGGGTCGACCAGCATATGGTGCGACTTCAGCAAGTGACGCAGCTGGCGCTTTACGCGGTAGCAGCCGGTATTGTGGTGGAGAATTTTTCTGTTATGCGGGCGGGTTTCTCCGAAGCTATTCCCTGGTCGATTGCGTTGTGCGCAGTCAATATCGCTGCCTGTTTCGTTTTAGCCAAGTGGGTTGGCCTTACGCTCGACGATGCCGTGACCGTCGCACTTGAGGGATCAATCCGTAATTTGGCGGTGGCATTTCTTATCGCCGGTGTTGTTTTGGATCGCTTGGATAT
>JALRJG010000308.1 GCA_023261215.1 Pseudomonadales bacterium
AAGGCATGGATGACATCCGATCAGGGCGTTACCGAGTCGCGGTGATTGGTTCCAGCGAGGCGCCACTCACGCCAGAAATTATTGAGGGTTATCGGACCATGGGCGCGCTGGCCGAGGATGAGGCGCTCATGAAACTCGATGGCGGTACCACCCTCGATCATCGACGTGCCTGCCGACCTTTCGCCGAAAACTGCGGCTTCACGCTGGCTGAAGCATCCCAATTCGTGATTCTGTTCGATGATGAGCTGGCGCTCGAACTCGGCGCCCATATCTACAGTGGCGTTGCGGATGTTTTCGTGAACGCAGACGGGTACAAGAAATCAATTCCTGGCCCAGGGATCGGCAACTATCTGACGGTAGGCAAAGCCATGGGCGCAGTAAAAGCCATCCTGGGTGAGAAAGCGCTCAAAGATAGAACCTATATGCAGGCGCACGGGACCGGCACCCCTCAAAATCGCGTCACGGAGTCGCACATTTTCGACGCCATGGCCAGTGCCTTTGGCATTGACCATTGGCCGGTTGCGGCCATCAAAGCCTACCTAGGGCATTCCCTCGCTTGCGCCTCTGGCGATCAAATCATTGCCTCGCTGGGTGTGTGGCAGGACGGGATTATTCCCGGCATTGTGACCTCGGAACGCATCGCCGACGACGTCCATCAAGATCACCTCAATTTCTTACTGTCACATTACGTCGATGCGCCAGATCGCATGCAAGCGGCTCTGATCAATTCCAAAGGATTCGGCGGCAATAATGCAACGGCTGCCTTGCTTTCCCCCGCTGTGACTCGAGCGATGCTCGAAAAACGCCATGGCAAAGCGGCGTTGGTAGCCCATGCCAAGGCCCATGAGGCGGTCGCGGAGCACACAAGGCAGTACGATGAAGACTGTATCGAAGGTAAGACCGAGCTGATCTATCGATTTGGCGAAGGCGTCATCGAGGGCCCCGCGCTGACGATCAGCGAGAACGAAATAAGCATCCCGGGGCTGGATCAGCCCATTAACCTCGCGATCAAGACGCCGTTCGAGGACATGCTCTAGGTAATTTCTCGCGTCGCACGGAACTCAATATCGGGCCATCGCTCTTCCATCAGCGAGAGGTTCACTCTCGAGGGCGCAAGATAGGTTAAATGACCGCCGCCATCGAGTGCCAGGTTCGCGTCGGCTTTCCGCTTAAATTCACCCAGAATCTTTGTGTCACTGCATTCGATCCAACGCGCGGTTGCAACTGAAATAGGCTCATACGCGCAATCCACTTTGTACTCATCAAGTAAGCGATAAACCACCACGTCGAACTGCAATACGCCCACCGCACCGAGAATCAAATCATTCGACGTCAGCGGCATGAAGAGCTGCGTTGCGCCCTCCTCAGAGAGCTGGGTTAACCCTTGCTTCAATTGCTTACTTTTCAGCGGATCTTTGAGTCTGACTCTCCGAAACAATTCCGGTGCGAAGTGTGGCACGCCGGTATAGCGCACCTTCCGCCCGCCGGTGAAGGTGTCACCGATTTGAATGGTCCCATGGTTATGCAAACCAATGATGTCACCCGCATGCGCAATGCCAGTTGCTGCACGCTCGCCCGCTAAAAACGTCACCGCATCTGACACCTTCACGTCCTTGCCGATTCGAACGTGGTGCATCTTCATGCCCTGCTCGTACCGCCCCGAACATACCCGCAGGAAAGCGATTCGGTCTCGGTGTTTCGGATCCATATTGGCCTGGATTTTGAAGACGAACCCAGAAAACTCCTGATCCTCAGGTGTGATCATGCCCTCGTTGGTTGATCGCGCTTGGGGGGCAGGCGAAATGTCGACGAATCCGTCTAACATTTCCATAACGCCAAAGTTTCTCAACGCCGAGCCAAAGTAAACCGGTGTGAGTTGACCCTCTAGATAGAGCGATTGATCGAATTCGTGCGAGGCGCCTCTTACGAGCTCCACCTCATCGACAAAATCCTGCCAGCTGGCCGCGAGATAGGCCTTAGCATCATCACTCATCAGCCCATCGATCACAGGGGTTTCAAGTTGGTCTTTACCCGCAAAGCAGTAGATTCGATCCTCGTAGAGGTGATAAACCCCCTTGAATTCCGCCCCCATGCCAATCGGCCAGGTGATGGGCGCACAACCAATATTCAAAATCCGTTCTATTTCATCCAACACTTCGATCGGATCTCTGATCTCACGATCGAGCTTGTTGATAAAGGTCAAGATTGGTGTGTCCCGAAGACGGCAGACTTCCATCAACTTT
>JALRJG010000309.1:0-259 GCA_023261215.1 Pseudomonadales bacterium
GTTTTCTTGATGAGCCGGGTAATTTCATCGAACTGCTCAGGAGCCGCCTTAGAGCCAATGAACATTCCGTATCCTCCGGACTCGTTGGCAGGCTTGACCACCAACGACTCCAGATGATCGAGCACAAACGCGCGCTGGTCTGCATCAGAGCAGAGATAACTGGGCACATTTGGCAAAATCGGCTCTTCACCCAAATAAAAGCGAATCATGTCCGGCACATAGGTATAGACCACTTTGTCGTCTGCAACGCCGACGCCCG
>JALRJG010000309.1:269-2228 GCA_023261215.1 Pseudomonadales bacterium
GGCAACATTGCCGTTCAGCCACGCCCGCATGAGACCGGGGACGCCGAGCATCGAATCTGGATGGAACACTTCCGGGTCTAGGAATAAATCATCAATACGTCGATAAATGACGTCAACACGAGAGGGTCCCTCGACGGTTTTCATGTAGACAAAATCGTCAGAATCAACAAACAAGTCTCCACCCTCTACCAGCTCGGCGCCCATTCTTTGGGCGAGGAACGCGTGCTCAAAATAAGCAGAGTTGTAGATGCCCGGCGTGAGCACCACAACTTCTGGGCGCTTTTTCGCTCGTGGGGAAATAGAGCACAAGGTATCAAACAGTTGAGACGGATAATCATCCATCGGGCGAATGGGCAGTTTATTGAGCAGCTCCGGAACAACCCGTTTGCTCACATTGCGATTTTCCAACATGTAAGACACGCCAGAGGGCACCCTCAGGTTGTCTTCCAAAACCAAGAACTGGCCGGTTTGATCGCGGATCAAGTCAGAGCCGCAAATATGGGCCCAGACGTTGTATTTTGGCTTCACGCCCTGACACTCTGGTCGATAGTCCCTGGAGGAGAGGAGAATATCTGCCGGGATGATGCCCTCTTTGATGATGTGCTGTTCGTTATAGATATCGGTAATAAAAAGATTGAGCGCCTTGAGCCGTTGCTTGAGTCCTTTTTCGATCCCATCCCACTCAGATCCTTGAATGATGCGCGGCACGATGTCAAAAGGCCATTGTCGATCGATGTTGGCGCCATCTGAGTAAACGGTGAACGAAATACCCAGCGTGCGGATGGCGAGTTCTGCGGCGTCTCTCTTTGATCGGACCTGGTGGCTCTCGAGTCTGCGCAAATACTGTGCGAGCGGGCCCATGCCCTCGCGAGCACGGTTCGGGTGACGCAGTACCTCATCGTAAAAGCGCGGATGTGAGGGATAGTCGAACAGGTTCATCGCTTCGACGACCGGTTGAACAGTGCCTCAAGCAAGCGATAATCGGTCTCAATCATTCCTAGTTTGAAGTACGTCGACAGCGCGCGTTGATTGTCTTGCTCAGCGTAGAGACGAACGCCAATGACATCGGGCTCAAGGTGAGCCAACCGAGTGACTTCCTGATACATTGAGCTGAATACGCCCCGGGCCCGGAAGTCTGGCGCGATGTAAACACTCTGAATCCACCAGAACAAGCCATTGCGCCAATCACTCCATTCGAACGTGACCCCTAAACAACCGGAAATACCGGTTTCGACTAATTTCTCGGTGACCAAGTAAAAGCCTAATTCTGGCGAAGAAACCATGCGTTCGACGCCTGCAGAAATGGTTGCCCAGTCAAGCACCTTGTTTTCGGTTTCTAAGGCCATCGCCTGATTAAAGCGTGCGATCTGTTCAGCGTCGCTAGCCGTGGCAAGCCTAATTTTCACGTGATTAAGCGTCCGAGCGTTAAGTGGAGGTACCGAGTTCTACCCGATACTATGACAAAGCAGGACCGCGGGCGAGTGCGCTAGCATCAGCACATGCGTTCGCCTCATACGATCGGTAAGATCAAACACCGCGGGCAGAGCATGCCCAGTCGGAATCTCAATCCAACCAAAGTGCTTCGGCGCGCCGTGCTGTTGCACATAAGGGTCACCGCCAAGCACTGTTCCGCGCTCCTATTTTACACGCTCGGCCGAGTGAGCGGTGCAGTTCAGTTTGAGATGCCCAAAATCCCCCATTCCAACGCTCTGACCAGTATCGAGTCTGGACAGCGCTCAGACTAGCCTAGTAAAGACGGGCCCAGGGTCGATGGTTGCGGGCGATTACTGACTTCCTGCAAACCACTTGAGTCACCCTCTGAGCTTTTTGAGCCTTTGAACCTTCGAGCCTTCTACCATGGGAGGCCAATGCCCAAGGGTTCGCCCGTAAGCGCGGGTCAGTCCCGCACTCAGCACCAAGCTTTTTAAACGAGTATCCTTGGCGCGAAGGTAGGCTTCT
>JALRJG010000030.1 GCA_023261215.1 Pseudomonadales bacterium
GACGATTGCCCGTCGGATGGTAGAGGCGCAGCAAACGGCTGCCATGTTAACCACCTTCAACGAGGTGGACATGAGCGGGATTATGGAACTTCGAGCCCGCTATAAGGAGGCCTTTGAGCGTGCCCATAATGGGACGCGATTGGGGTTTATGTCGTTCTTCGTGAGGGCGGCCACCGAGGCTTTGAAGCGCTTTCCAGCCGTAAACGCCTCCATCGATGGCTCGGACATCGTTTACCACGGTTATCAAGACATTGGGGTCGCCGTTTCCTCTGATCGAGGGCTCGTGGTGCCTGTGATTCGGGATGCCGACAGCTTGTCTCTGGCTGAAATCGAAGATCAGATTCGTTTGTATGGAGAGAAAGCAAGAGATGGCAAGCTCGGCATTGACGAGATGACCGGCGGCACCTTCACCATATCCAACGGCGGCGTCTTTGGATCGCTCCTATCGACACCGATATTGAACCCGCCGCAGACCGCGGTGCTAGGGATGCACAAAATTCAGGAAAGACCGGTGGCGATCAAAGGTGAGGTTGTGATCAGACCCATGATGTATTTGGCCTTGTCCTATGATCATCGATTGATTGATGGTCAAGAAGCCGTTCGCTTTTTAGTGACCATCAAGGACTTCCTCGAGGAGCCCGCCCGCATTTTGTTAGATATTTGAGGTCAGTCATGAAAGAGTTTGATGTTGTCGTCATCGGCGCTGGGCCAGCCGGCTACCACGCGGCCATTAGAGCCAGTCAAATGGGTTTGAGCACCGCCTGTATCGATGCCTGGGTTGATCAAGAAGGCGCCGCGAAACCGGGGGGAACCTGTCTCAACGTGGGTTGTATCCCATCGAAAACTTTGCTGGATATTTCGCACAAATATGCCAGCGCCCAGCACGACTATGCAGCGCTGGGTATCCAGACGGGCAAGGTCTCTCTTGACGTGGATCAAATGCAGGCTCGCAAGCGCGCGGTCGTAGGGCAGCTGACTCAGGGTGTATCGGGACTTTTAAAATCGAATCAAGTGACGCTTATTACAGGTCAAGCGGTCGTGCAGTCAGCAACCGTAGTGACGGTCACCTTGCCCAACGGCGAGGTCGATCACATTCAAGCGAAAGCCATGATTTTAGCGCCAGGTTCCAAGCCCATCGTGATCCCGCCATGCCCGGTGGATCATGAGGTGATCGTTGATTCCAGCGGCGCCTTAGATTTCGACACCGTCCCAAAGCGGTTGGGCATCATTGGCGCTGGGGTGATTGGACTCGAATTGGGCAGCGTGTGGCAACGGCTCGGCGCTAAGGTCACTCTGCTGGAGGCTTTGCCTGAATTCTTGCCAGCGGTCGATGCACAAATTGCCAAAGAGACGCTGAAGACGTTTAAAAAACAGGGCTTGGATATTCAATTGGGCGCTAAAGTCACTGAAGCGAAGGTCACCGGCCAAAAGAATAAAAAGGTCACGGTCCGTTTTGAGCAAGGCGGTGAAAGCCTAGAAGCGTCCTTTGATCGACTCGTGGTCGCTGTGGGAAGGCGGCCGGCTACGGAGGGTCTACTTGCTGAAAGTTTGGGCATCACATTGACCGAGCGGGGTGAAATCCCGGTTGATGACCAGTGTTACACGGGCATTGGTCAGATCTACGCGGTGGGCGATGCGGTTCGAGGTCCTATGCTCGCGCACAAGGGCATGGAAGAAGGCGTCATGGTCGCCGAGCGACTCGCTGGCAAAAAACCGCAGGTGAATTACGATCTGGTCCCTGGGGTGATCTACACCCACCCTGAAGTGGCTTGGGTGGGTGCCACTGAGCAGTCGCTCAAGGCAGCTGATCGCGATTACGGGGTCGGGGTTTTTCCCTTAGCGGCGAGTGGCAGGGCGATCGCGAGTAGCGAGAATGAGGGCTTGATCAAGGTGCTCACCGATCAAGCGTCCGATCGAGTCCTGGGTGTTCATATGGTGGGCGCGCATGCCTCTGAACTCATCGCTCAGGCGGTGATTGCGATGGAGTTCGGAACCTCAGCGGAAGATTTGGCTTTGACCATGTTCGCCCATCCAACCCTGTCAGAAGGCCTGCATGAGGCGGCGCTCGCGGTCTCTGGCCATGCGATTCATGTCGCGTCGAGACGGCGCTCAAAGAAGTAGCTCGAAGCGGTCTGGACAGCACCGTGTTTCTTTCTGCTGACGGTTTGGCTCGGGCGGCGCGACACTGATTTACGGCTTATCGCTGGGTCGGGGATCCCCTTTCAAATTGAAGTTGCGGTATCATGGCCGCGGTTTAATCAGGTAGAGCGTTCAGCAGGAAGCTCGTCGCCTCGATCGATTTTGAGAATGATCGTTGGGTCGCAGAGTCCATAGAGCGGAAGTGTCAATGAAAAGGAATCGAGCATGAATCTTCACGAATATCAGGCGAAGCAGCTCTTCAGCGAGTATGGCTTGCCGGTATCTAAAGGGATTGCGGTGGACTCAGGAGATGAGGCGGTCGCAGCGGCGAAGGAAATAGGTGGGGACCGGTGGGTCGTCAAGGCCCAAGTTCACGCGGGCGGCCGAGGTAAAGCCGGCGGGGTTAAATTGTTCTCAGATCTCGACGAGATCAAAGCGTTTGCCGATGGGTTGATTGGTACGAATCTGGTGACTTTTCAAACTGATGAGAAGGGGCAACCGGTATCAAAGATCTTCGTGGAATCGTGCACTGATATCGATCGCGAGTTGTACTTGGGTGCGGTGATTGACCGTTCCTCGAGACGAGTCGTGTTCATGGCCTCCACCGAAGGGGGTGTCGAGATTGAGAAGGTTGCTGAAGAGACGCCGGAGAAGATTTTGCAGGCCACGATCGACCCGCACGTCGGTGGTCAAGCCTATCAAGGTCGCGAGTTGGCCTTTAAGTTAGGGTTGTCTGGAAAACAAGTGAACCAGTTTGCGCAAGTCTTCGTGGGTCTGGCCAAGATGTTCGAGGAAAAAGACTTGTCCCTCATAGAGATCAACCCATTGGTGGTGACCACAGAAGGCAACATTCATTGCTTGGATGCGAAAGTATCGCTCGATAACAACGCGCTGTATCGGCAGAAAGCACTGGCTGAACTGAATGATCCCACTCAAGAAGATGAGCGCGAGGCCCATGCAGCCGAGTTTGGTCTTAATTATGTCGCGCTCGAGGGCAATATCGGCTGCATGGTGAACGGTGCAGGGTTGGCCATGGGGACGATGGATCTGGTCAAGCTTGCCGGTGGACAGCCGGCTAACTTTCTCGATGTTGGCGGGGGTGCCACGAAAGAGGCCGTGAGTGAAGCGTTTAAAATCATCTTATCTGACCCCGCGGTCAAAGCGGTGTTGATTAATATCTTCGGTGGGATCGTCCGCTGCGACATCATTGCGGATGGCATTATTGGCGCTGTGAAGGACGTTGGTGTGAACGTGCCGGTGGTGGTGCGTTTTGAAGGGAATAACGCGGCGGTTGGTGTTGAAACCCTGGCCAAGAGTGACGTGGAAATTATCGCGGCGACCAGCCTGACCGATGCGGTTGAGCAAGTGGTTAAGGCGGCGGGAGGTGCAGCATGAGCATATTGGTTAATTCATCGACCAAGGTTATTTGTCAGGGATTTACTGGATCGCAAGGCACGCTTCATTCGGAACAAGCCCTGGCCTATGGAACCCAGTTGGTTGGCGGGATCACACCCGGCAAAGGGGGGCAAACACATCTGGGGTTGCCGGTCTTCGATACGGTCGCGGATGCAGTGGCCGCAACGGGTGCCGATGCATCAGTGATTTATGTCCCAGCGCCTTTCGCCAAAGACGGCATCCTGGAGGCTGCCAATGCGGGCATCAAGTTGATCGTCTGCATCACAGAAGGCGTGCCAACGTTGGATATGTTGGCCGTCAAGGTGTTGGTCGATGAGATGGGCGTTGTTCTCGTCGGGCCGAACTGTCCCGGTGTGATCACCCCGGGCGAATGCAAAATTGGGATCATGCCCGGTGACATCCATTTGCCTGGCAAAGTCGGTATTGTGTCTCGATCAGGCACGTTGACCTACGAAGCGGTCAAACAAACAACCGATTTAGGTTATGGGCAGAGCACCTGTGGGGGGATTGGCGGTGACCCCATTCCAGGGAGCCACTTCATCGATATCCTTCGTCGGTTCCAGGAGGATCCTGGCACCGAAGCGATCGTTATGGTGGGCGAAATTGGCGGCAATGCCGAGGAAGAAGCCGCCGAGTTCATCAAGGCAGAAGTCACTAAGCCAGTGGTGGGTTACATCGCCGGTGTGACGGCCCCTCCTGGCAAGAGAATGGGGCACGCAGGCGCGATCATCGCGGGGGGTAAAGGCACGGCCGACGATAAGTTTGCCGCTTTGAACGCTGCTGGCGTATCCACAGTGAAGAGCCTGGCGGCGATTGGTGATGCTCTGAAAGAGATCACGGGTTGGGGCTAACGCTTGCACTATGATGCGGATGACACGCCCGCCTGTCTCAAGAAACCCTGGCCATTCGCCGGGGTTTTTTTATCCCATGTCCCTTCGCCCGAGATCCAAAACGCACTTGAAATCGACCCCATGAACCCCACTTTGTACCCTAGTGAGACGAAGCGTCTTCTTGTGACAAGTAGCTAAAAGGAATGAAAAGCGATGTCAGAAACCGCCGCCAAAGAAACACTCGGGTTCCAAACCGAAGCACGTCAGCTGCTCAAGTTGATGATCCACTCCCTGTACTCCAACCGAGAAATCTTTTTAAGAGAACTCATCTCAAATGCGTCCGATGCCATCGACAAGCTTCGGTTCTTAAGTCTTGAGTCCCCCGATCTTCTTGGAGATGACGCGACGTTTGAAATTCGCATTTCAGCGGACAAAGACGCGAAGACGGTGACCATTGCCGACAACGGTATCGGAATGTCGCGCCAAGAAGTGATCGAGAATCTAGGAACCATCGCTAAGTCAGGGACGGCGCAATTCCTAACCAATTTGACGGGGGATCAAAAAAAGGATTCGCAATTAATCGGGCAGTTTGGTGTCGGATTCTATGCGTCATTCATTGTCGCGGGTCGCGTCGTTGTTGAAACTCGCCGGGCTGGACAAGGGGAATCAGAGGGTTGTCGTTGGACGTCTGCAGGGGAGGCAGATTTTGAGGTCGAAACCATCACACGCACCACTCGAGGGACCACGATCACCTTGCACCTGAATGATGATTGCGAGGAATTCCTCGAATCCTATCGTTTGCAGGCCATCGTTAGAAAATACGCGGACCACGTGAGCGTGCCGGTCCTGATGCAGTCCAGCAAGCCCAAC
Source organism: Pseudomonadales bacterium (assembly GCA_023261215.1). Taxonomy (GTDB): domain Bacteria; phylum Pseudomonadota; class Gammaproteobacteria; order Pseudomonadales; family Azotimanducaceae; genus UBA9926. Next base: position 5,256 of record JALRJG010000030.1, read on the forward strand.
GACGAGGACAGCGCGACGGATGGCGCTGAGGATGCGTTTGAGGTCATCAACAAAGCCACAGCGCTCTGGACCCGTTCTCGAGCGGACGTCGCAGACGAGGAGTATCAGGAGTTCTACAAGCATATTGCGCACGACTTCCAGGATGCGTTGACTTGGTCTCATAACAAGGTGGAAGGCAAGCTTGAGTACACCAGCTTGATGTACATTCCCGCGAAAGCGCCCTTCGATCTATGGAATAGAGAATCGCCCAGGGGATTGAAGCTGTATGTTCAACGGGTTTTCATCATGGATGAAGCTGAGCAGTTTTTGCCGCTTTATCTGAGATTCGTGAAAGGGGTGGTTGATTCCAACGATTTAAGCCTCAACGTTTCCAGAGAGATATTGCAAAAAGACCCCGCGATTGACTCGATGCGCTCAGCTCTGACCAAACGGGTGTTGGACAGCTTGGAAAAACTGGCTAAGTCTGACCCCGAAAAATATCAGCAGTTTTGGGAAGAATTTGGTCAAGTTTTAAAAGAAGGACCCGCTGAGGATTTTGCCAATAAAGAAAAAATCGCCGGCCTGCTGCGGTTTTCGACCTCATCCAGCGGTTCTGAGACGCAGAATCAGTCGCTGGCCAGTTATGTCGAGCGAATGAAGTCGGACCAAACAAAAATCTACTATGTGGCCGCAGACAGTTACCAGACGGCGAAGAGTTCGCCGCATTTGGAAATTTTTAGAAAGCGTGGGATTGAAGTCGTACTGCTATTCGATCGCATCGATGAATGGCTGGTGAGTCATCTGGCAGAATTTGACGGTAAGCCGCTTCAGGATGTTGCCCGAGGGTCACTGGATCTAGATAGCGAATCAGACGGAACCGAGGACAAAAAGAAAGAACCGGCTCCTGAGCACACCGAGTTACTTAAGCGACTAGAGAAGACCTTTGGCGATGACGTCGAGTCAGTCTGTGTGAGTCAGAGGCTGACCGAATCGCCGTCTTGCCTTGTGGTCACCGAAGATGACATGGGTATGCAAATGCGCCGAATTCTGGAACAGGCAGGGCAAGCCGTACCAGAGTCCAAGCGTATTTTCGAGATCAACGTGGATCATCCGCTGGTTAAACGGTTAGCACTGGAGGCCGATGAGGGTCGATTCGATCGTTTAGCTAGAGTTTTATTTGATCAAGCGCTGCTGGCCGAGGGCAGTCAATTGAATGATCCGGCGAGTTTTGTTAAGAATCTGAATGAATTTTTACTAGAGGTCGCGGGCGAATAGTACGCTTGCGGTATGCGATGGCCCCAAAGCCTGTTGTAGTGATGCGTCATGGTGAGGCTGAGCCATGGGCAGGGAGCGACCCTGAACGCCGGCTGACGAAAGAGGGACGGGACCAGGCCGAAGCGGTGAGCGCGTCTATCAGGCAATGGGTCACACCGGATGTAATCTTCGCGAGCCCTTATGCGCGAGCCCAGGAAACGGGTCGAATTGTCTCCCAGGCTTTTGACTCGTTAGTGCCGCTTGAGACGTTACCGATGTTAACGCCCGAAGGTGATCCGCGAGCGGTTGATCGGTGGTGCGATTCGCTCGATCGCAGCGCAGTCCTTGTCAGCCACATGCCGCTCATTGGTCATCTGTTGCAGGTGCTCGCAGGCCACTCGATGGCCGTGGGCACGGCCAATGCCTTTGGTCTAGTGCCCTGCGTGTCAGAAGAGCGCGAGACGACCCCTCGTTGGCGACTTGCGTGGACCGCTCGCCCCTTTTGTGAACCTGAGGTCGTGGAGGCGTTCCGATGATCGCGCTGTGGGTGCGAAGGGTGATTATCCTTCTGACGGTGTCGTCGTTGGATTTGAGAGCCGATTTAGACCACGCCCGATTGGTGGAGGCGCTGCCTGCACAATCTGAAGAGTCCATCCGCGTGGTGTTAGGCAGCATTGAAAACCTGAGCACGGGCCTCGTGACTGAGCGAGAGCGGATTATCGAAGGCAGGCGTGAAGTGGCGCTCTATGAGGCCCCGCCGACGTTAAGCCACCAGTCGGTGTTCGATGATCTACTTGAACCCCGTCTCGCTTCGTTCGCCACGCAATTTATCTGCGAAGGCCGAGATTGTGGCAGCAGTGCGGATTGGGCGAACGGCATCTTTGGGTTTCGCTTGCTGTATGGGCCGGAGCAATATCAACACTATTGGGTTGGTCTCGATTCCGTCAGAGGCATCTGGCAGACGATCTACGTGGGCCGCCGAGGCAACGGTAAAGTTTATTACCTGACGATGTCCATCCGCTCAAAGATGGCCGCATTGAGCTCGGATTTCGTTGAGTATGCGGGCCAAAAACTCTGGCGCTTGCCGCTCTCCGAATTTGAAAATGCGAAACGCAATGTGGCTGAGCGGTTGCGGGTGCGCCTTGGCTCTGGCGAGAGGGTGACTTTGGTCGTGGCCGTGAGTGGACCGTCCACGGATGCAAACGAGGAACCATTCGGCCTAAGTCAATCCTTGCGTCAAGCCGAAGCCATCGCAGGCGATCTCCGCGCGGCGCTGCCAGAATCGGTGACGGTTGTTCCCCAGGGTTTAGGCATTTTGGCGCCTGTGCCCGAGCTGCCCGAAGCGCGAGTCGATCTTTTCTGGTTTGACTAGTCGGTCATCGACGCAGTTCAAGTAAGGACAAGAACTCCATTCGGGTGCTTTGATCCCCTTGGAACTGACCGAGCATCATCGACGTCTTCATCATCGAATTTTGTTTTTCGACGCCTCGCATCATCATGCACATGTGTTGCGCCTCAATGATGACGCCAACGCCCGCAGCATTCGTGACGGTTTGAATGGCCTCGGCGATCTGTTTGGTGAGATTCTCTTGGATTTGGAGCCGCCGGGCATACATATCAACAATGCGAGCGACCTTGCTTAACCCCAGCACTCGGCCGGTGGGGAGATAAGCCACGTGGCATTTACCGATAAAAGGCAGCAGGTGGTGCTCACACATGGAGTAGAGCTCAATATCCTGCACGATGATCATTTCACTGGTGTCGGATTCAAACAAGGCGTCGTTCACGACCTCCGCCAAAGATTCCTGATACCCCTTGGTCAGAAAGGCCATGGCGCTGGCTGCTCGCTTGGGCGTGTCGATCAATCCGTCGCGATGGGGGTTTTCTCCCAGTTCTTCGAGAATGCTTAAAAATGCTTTTTCCATGATGTTCCCAAGAAAAAAATTGAAGGGCTCAGACGAAGGGCACGCGGCTCGGCAATTGAGACGAGCCGAGGAGAAGTTGATTCACCGGGTCTGAAACGAACTGGGCTATACTATCGCACTTTTAGAGCGCACTTTGCATGCCTGGCAACAGCTTTGGAGATTCTTTTCGGGTCACGACCTTTGGTGAAAGCCATGGGCCTGCGCTCGGTTGCGTCATTGATGGCTGTCCACCTGGATTGCCACTGGCAGAGGCTGATCTCCAGGTCGATCTTGATCGAAGGAAGCCCGGTACCAGTCGTTATGCAACCCAGCGACGGGAGTCTGACACGGTCAAAATAGTGTCCGGCGTTTTCGAGGGGATCACCACTGGGACGTCGATTGGGCTAATCATCGAGAACGAAGACCAACGTTCGAAGGACTACTCCGAAATCAAAGATGTCTTTCGGCCTGCGCACGCTGATTTCACCTATCACGCGAAATATGGTGTGAGGGACTATCGTGGCGGCGGTCGATCATCTGCTCGTGAGACCGCGATGCGGGTTGCGGCAGGTGCGATTGCTAAGAAGTATCTTGCACACCACTACGGACTTTCGGTTCGAGGGTATCTTGCGCAAATGGGGCCCATCAAGGTGCAGAAACTTGACTGGGACTGTATTGATCAAAATCCATTCTTCTGCCCGGATCCCGATCGTGTTGGCGAAATGGAGACATTGATCGACCAGCTTCGACGAGACGGGGACTCGGTGGGGGCACGAATCAACGTGGTTGCCCAAGGTGTGATGCCCGGATTGGGAGAGCCGGTGTTCGACCGATTAGATGCCGATTTGGCGAAGGCCATGATGAGCATCAATGCAGTGAAAGGCGTTGAGGTGGGTGATGGCTTTGAAGTCGTAGAGCAAAGGGGTTCTTTCCATCGAGACGAAATTCGACCTGAGGGGTTCCTTTCCAATCATGCAGGCGGCGTGTTGGGAGGAATCTCGACCGGGCAGGAGATCCAGGTGAGCTTGGCACTCAAGCCCACATCCAGCATCACACAGCCTGGTCGAAGCGTGAACGAGCGAGGCGAGCCTGTGGATGTGGTGACCAAGGGCCGCCATGATCCCTGTGTGGGTGTGCGCGCGACGCCTATTGCCGAAGCTATGATGGCCTTGGTTTTGATGGATCACCTGCTTCGATTTCGTGGCCAAGTCAGCGAGATTGACCGGCCCTGACTGAGGCCCACGCAATTCAATAGATCGCCGAAACAGTTGGCGATCAGATAGCCTGCCGTTAGAATTCGCTCCCGTTTAAATTCGATGGATCGCTTCAACATCGGACGGCAATCGTTGTTTAAAGCCGGACTCAGGTGTGAGTGAAAATTTATAAGAGTATCGGAGCATGAAAGAAGTCAATGTGGCCATTGTGGGCGCGACCGGCGCCGTCGGCGAAGTGATGTTGGAGATTCTTGCGGAAAGGCAATTCCCGACGAAATCAGTGACCTTGCTGGCGAGTGAGCGTTCAGCAGGCGCGCGCATCCCATTCAAGGACAAGAATCTGACGGTAAAGGATCTGGCAACTTTCGATTTCTCGGAGACAGACATCGCGCTTTTTTCGGCGGGCGGCAGCGTGTCCGAGAGGTACGCCCCGGTGGCCGCCAGTCAAGGCTGCGTGGTGATCGACAATACTTCGTTTTTTAGGCGGGATCCCGACATACCGCTCATTGTGCCCGAGGTCAATTTGCACACATTGGGTGCCTTTCGAAATAAGAAGATCATCGCCAATCCCAATTGTTCGACCATTCAAATGGTGGTTGCACTGAAGCCGATCTATGACGCGGTCGGCATCTCAAGGATTCATGTGTCGACCTATCAAGCGGTCTCTGGCTCTGGCAAGTCTGGGATTGAAGAGCTGGCCGGCCAGACCGCGAAATTGCTCAACGCCCAGGAGATTGAAAGCCGCGTTTATGGCAAACAGATCGCCTTCAATGCGGTTCCCCATATTGATGATTTTCAAGACAATGGGTTCACCAAAGAAGAGATGAAGATGGTGTGGGA
>JALRJG010000310.1 GCA_023261215.1 Pseudomonadales bacterium
GTGAGGAATCTCGCCAAACCCACGAGCGTGGTAGGCGTGATTCGACGCGCCCCCTGGAGCGTAATGAAGACTGTGCATGCCAGCCGCATTAGCAGCACTCAGCCCGGGTTTTGAATCTTCAATGACGCAGCAGGCCTCGGGCGGAACGCCCATGGTCTTCGCTGCATGCAGAAACAAATCGGGCGCCGGCTTTCCACGTTTGACATCCTCAGCACTGAAGATCTTTCCCTCGAAGTGTTCGAGTAGGCCTGCGCACGAGAGCGATGTCCGAATTTTTTGATGGGTCCCGCTCGAGGCCACGCAAAACGGATAAGACAACTGTTCGATGACTTCCAAGATGATCGGATCGGGCGTGATACGGGTCAGGACGGCTTGCTCGGTGTCTGTAATGAGTTGTGTCCAGAACTGATCCGAGTCGGTCGCGGGTTCCTGCCGTGTAATCATTAACCTGACGTCCGCAAGAGACCGGCCAACAGAGGCCTCAGCGAGTTTTTGCGGCTGCGCGACCCCTGCCGATTGCAGTGCATTGACCAACACTTGATGGGCGAGGGGTTCTGTGTCGACTAAAACGCCGTCACAATCGAAGAGAATCAGCGGTTTCATGTCTGCAACCTGTGTTTGACAGACCTTCAGCGGGTAACATATCCGCCTTAAGGATTGAGCCTAAAATTGCAGGATAACTCATGAGGATTGAGCAAGCTTGGACGAAAGCGGTTTGCGATGGATGTCAGAGCGTATCGATGTTGCTGACTGTGCCGCCCTCAGTCCAGCCATTAACAAGACGGGTCACTGAGAAGACTAAGTGACAACGATGGACCAACAAAACCCAATGAACTCGGCCCTTTGGACACCTGACGAATTGCACTCGATTTCCGCAGCTTACTTGGCCGGTCATTCTCTTGACGCAAAGCAGCAGGCTCAGGCGATTAACGGGATTCAAATTGATTCAAGGCGGGTGACAGCCGGCGACCTGTTTGTTCCCTTGCGTGCGCCTTGGGCTGAGCGCGATGGCCATCAGTTTATTCACAATGCGATAGCGCGAGGCGCAAGCGCCTACCTTTGCGCAGATGAGTCTTACCGTTCAGGTCAATCGATCTATGTCCAAGATACTTTTAAGGGGCTCAATGCCCTAGCCAGGTTGGCAGTCAAGCGGTCAAAGAACGCAACGCGCATTGCGTTGACGGGTAGCAGTGGCAAAACAACCCTTCGGCATTGGCTTGGCCAGATGCTAAGCAATCAGGGCCGCTATCACGCATCGGAGGGCAGCTTTAACAATCATCTGGGCGTGCCCCTCACTTTGGCGCGGATGCCCCGAGAAACGACGTTGGGGACCTTTGAGGTTGGTACGAATCACGTGGGAGAAATCGCGCCGTTGTCCAGGTTGATCGAGCCTCAACTGGCCATTGTGTTGAATGTTCTCCCGGTGCATATCGGCCACTTCCCAAATTTTGAAGCCCTGGTAAGAGAAAAACTGTCTATCACCGAGGGCATCAATTCAGGATTGCTGCTCTGCCCCGAAGCATTCAGCGACGTTGTGCAGCCTCGGTCGGGATTGCAAATTCAGACCTTTGGAACATCCCGTGCCGCAGATTTTGTAATTGATTTTCATCCGGATGGGCAGTCCTTCGAGATCAACGACCGCACGACGCCTAGGTCAGCATCCATCATCGGGAAAGCGCCAGCGGTGGGGTCGACCTATCAAGAGACCGCTGCGGTGGCTTTGATTATTGGACGTTTATTGAACCACCCGCTTGACGAATGTATCTCTGCACTCGGTCATGCCTCGCTGCCTGGCGGGCGAGGTCGGGTGATCGACGTTGCAGGCATCACTATTATCGATGACAGCTACAATGCGAACCCAGTCAGCATGCGTGCGGCACTCGAGCGGTTGGCTCGAACATACGCAAAACGCCGGGTTGCGGTGCTTGGCGAGATGTATGAGTTGGGCGATCTTGCAGACCAAGCGCATGAAGATGCGAGCCGTTGGGCTTCGCAAGCCGATGACGTCTTGCTCATTGGGTCACAGTTTGCGCCGCACGTTCGAAATACCCAGTATCGATACCTGCCAACCGTCGATGATCTTGATTTGAATCATTTCGTCGCTGGGCTTGAAACGGGCGACGCGATCCTCGTCAAGGGTTCCAATGGTGTGTTCTGGAAATCCAATTGGGTCGATCGGTTAGTTGCGGCGATTGAGGCTCGTTAATCAAAGA
>JALRJG010000311.1 GCA_023261215.1 Pseudomonadales bacterium
GTCCAGCTTCGCCAGCCAAAGAAAATCATGATGATGTATATCGCGAAGAGACAGGCTGTGAAGAAGAGCGCTCGCTCGAGGTAGAGGACAATGGAGACACTGTCGATCACCAGCCAATAAACCCAATTGTCTAGGACGCGTCGCGCAACCATCCAAGTTGCAACAAGACTGGCGCAGGTTGTGAACGCATCAACAAGCGGCCACGCGGCATCCGTGAGGCTTAAAAGATGACCGAGGCCAAGACTTGCCAGCCCGATGAGACCGAGCGCCAGCACGTGTTGGCGGCTAGACCAGCGAATCACAGGCTGGAGACCTTCACTATCGACCTTCCGCCAGTGTAAAAAACCGTAGCCCGCCATGATCAAGTAAAAGATCTGCAGCAGGGCTTCAGCGTAGAGCTTGACCTCAAGAAAAATAAAAAGGTATAGCGTGGTTGAGATCGCCGCGGCCGCCCAGCATCCAATATTCCGTTTGATCGCCAGTGCCAAGTAAGCGAGCGCAAGTACGACGGCCAAGGCCTCCATCATGGTGGTTTGCAACATGCCTGTAACGAAACTGGCAGCGACATCAGAGAGCTTGATGAGACCGATCTCCGTTGAGAATCTTGATGGTGAAGACACTGTCGCCGTAGGTCTGGAGGTGAGTGCCGATCTCCCGCGTCAGGCAGCGCATCATGGCCCCGAAGTCACCGTAAAGCTGGGTGCTCAGGGCCCCAGTGTGAACACTGAATTCAGTTTCTTCGTGAAGCCTCGAGATAAAGGCCTCGATCTGCTTTAAGTGGTCATCCTTCAGGGGATACAAGCTGATGTCGATGCTCGCGGTTAAGGGGTGATCAATCATCGTTTAGGCGCCCTGATAAGGTGATACCCCAGACCCGGGGCTCGCCGAACTGGAAATAGGACTCGGTGACATAGTCTTTTCTTGGATCGTTTCCAAAGCTGCCAAATCCCCGTGTGTAGATGGTCTGGTCAGTCAGATTTCTGCCCCACAGCGAGAGATCGAAGGCGCCCATATGAAAGGTGGTGTTCACGTTCAGCAGGGCATATTGTCGGCTTTTAGCGTTGTGACGATCTGAGAAATAAAAGTCGTCTTTGAGTTCAAAACCGACTTGGAAGGTCAGCCACTCTTCTTCATACATCAAATGGCCTTGCGCTGTGTAATGAGGGGCTTGCGCTTGATCTCGGCCACTGAAATCCTCTCCAAATTCGTTAACGAAATCCTGGAACTCGGTGTCGAGTAAGCCAAGCGCAAAGCGCCCGCGCCAGTGATCGGAAAGCAGAAATCGGCCTTCTAATTCGAGACCTTGATTCGTCCCCTCTGCAGCATTCCCTAAGTAGTCCACGAATTCCGTGCTGCCATCTGCCCGTTGCGTTACGCGTGAGCTTTTGATTTGTTGGTTACGCCGATCGGACCGAAACACGGCGCCCTTTAGTTGCATACGATCATCAAGCAGCGCGGCTCGAATGCCTACCTCGATTTCAAGGAGAGATTCGGGATTAAACGATCTGAGTCCTTCGGGAAGCGATCCATCGGTGTTGAATCCTCCTGATTTAACGCCTCGACTCAGACTGACGTAAGTCATGGCTTGATCGCTGATTGACCACTGGAGGGCGACGCGCCCCGACCCTAGCGTATCGTCGGGCGTAAACTGCACCTCATTAGAGTCCAGAAACGATTGGCGCCGTTGTTCGAGCCTCGCACCCAAAAGCAATGTGAGGCGCCCAGGCAACGGCCGACTGACCTCGCCAAACAGGCTCCGAGTTTTGTACCCATAGTCACTTTGATAAGGTGCGTCGAGCCAGGTGTAAAGCCGAGTCAGTTCAACCCGTTGGTTGGCGGCCTGCACACCAAAGAGCCAACTTAAGGCGCTCGCGGCCGGTGCGGTATTGGACCACTTCACCATGACGGAACTTCGGACTCGGTCGCGATCGTACTGATCGGTGGACGAGTAGCTATAGGGGTGAATGTCAGGGAAAGTCCAATCCTCATCGTAGCCATAGCTGAGGTCGGACCGAACGCGATCGATGTGCATCTCCAATTGATGGGCGCCCAGCGTCTGATGCCAGGTCACGCCGTGCGCCACCATGCGATGCGCGTCTCGACCGGGTTCGTCTGACAAGGTCTGACGGGTGTTATCCAGGCTAAAAGCATCGTAACCATTATCAAAATCAGAGAATCGAGTCACCCAATCG
>JALRJG010000312.1 GCA_023261215.1 Pseudomonadales bacterium
GGCATGCATTGACCCGCGGTCGAAGTCACTTTGGTTGATGGGCAAATACATTGATCCCCTTGCAACGTGAAGCCGTTGCCGCATCGAGTGCATTGATCAGGAGAGGACGCAGAACGAGACCCGGAGTGGCAATTGGCTAATTTCACGCACGCTTTCGCGGAATTCAGACCGTATCCAGACCCGCAGGTCAGACACTGCACTGGATTGTTCGCGTTGTATTGCCCGCCTTGGCAATTCGCGGGCGTCACACATTGATTGGACCCATTCCTGACCTCATCAGCACTGCACTTAGCCAAGCACTGATCACCAATCAGATCATGCGTGGGACCACAGCTGCCGCATTGCGTTGGGTCACCCGTTGCAAATTGACCCCCATAACAGTTCGCCGGCGTCACACATTGATTGGACCCATTCCTAACCTCATCAGGACCACATTTAGCCAAGCACTGATCGCCAATCAGATCATGCGTGGGACCGCAGCTTTGGCAGCGCGTGGGATCCGCGGGGTCATAGGCGCCACCTTGTTGGCAAGAAGTTGGCGTCACACACTGGCCCTGGAATTCAATTTCTGGGAGCGCGCAAGAAACGGGCGCCGGCTGATTCGGTTTAGCCGGTTGATTCACTGAACCCCCTCCGGAGCCGCCACCTGGGTTTGGCACCGCCGTTCCTGGCGGAGCTTGTGTGATCCCACCGCTGATCGAACGACCACAGGGCACCATCGCAGCTTGGAAGTGCACGAGCGACGAGGTGACAAGCGGCGTGCCAACCAGTGCGTTTTGACCGGCGAAGTGATCGTGAACCATGGTGGCTGCTCTCAATCCAGCCAAACTCTCCTGGTTAAGTGCAGCAGTGACCTCGACCAAAATACCGTCTTGAGCATTGTGGGTCATCCGACTTCTGAACAACGCGGAGATCGGCTCAGCATCAAAGTTGAGCTGTTTGAGATATTCCTCATCGCAAATCTCGCGCCGGTCAATGACCGCTTCGGTCTGATAGGCATGTTTGAACTCTGCGAACTCGCCAACATAGGTCGTGGCCGCAGACGTCGACAGGTAGTTCTGATAAATCGGCATCGCGACCACACTCAGGGACGCGAGGATGGCGATAATCACCATCAATTCGATGAGCGTGAAGCCGTTTAGAGTTCGCCGCATCTCAGTTACCCCCTTCGAAATCACCCGTCAATCGACGACCCCCGGCGTTTCGGGTAAGTCCATACTCGTGACTCGCAATTCGCAAGCTCAATCGATAGCCATCTTCGAGCAAGATATAGGAAACGTGATCTTGAGGTAGCGTCGAAGGCAACTGCGTTGGCAACTCACCCTCAATTTGTCTCGCGCGCTCAATCTCTTGCTCTGCAAGCGTCAATATACGAAGCGCATCCGATTCGATGGCGGCGCCAGCTGGCCCCCAAAGCTGCTCAGCCCGCCAAAAAATACAAACGGAAAGAACGACAATGGCGCCGATCAGAACCCTTGGCGAGCCAAAACTAAACCCACTTGCCACGGATGCCCGACCGCGCCTAGGTTTCTGCTCATTCACAGAACTCTCGGCTTGATCGATGAGTTGATCGAGTTCACTCATCGAGATGCTCCTTTCGCTTTCCGATCAATCCCCACAAACTTAGCACACCGAACCGCCGTCCCAGAAGTTAGGGTATTGAGATTTGTAGCGCCTTCCGGCACAGCCGCCTGGCTAACGTGGCGAATTCCGCGGTAAGCCATTAAGCTACCTTAGACTGATTCAGACTCTGGTCTAACCACCTAAAAGGCCCACCCATGACGACTCAATGGCTGATCTCTCTAGCAACTGAAGCATCAGATCAGCCCTTAGACATTGATGCCAAAGAACCCTTTGCGGCGGTCTTTGAACAACTCAGCGCAATGACTCCAGGGGGTGATGCGGCGGTATGCCAATTGATCTCTGGCGCGTTTGATCTGCCGCTTTTTGAGGACAGCGCGTTGAATTCAAAATCTGTGCGCTTAGTTCCCGAGTCGATTGCGCAGAAATACGGCTGCTATCCTGTCACTGACTCGGGTAGCCACGTGACCTTAGCGATCTCGAATCCGGCTGACGACGAGGCAATTCAAGCCATCGGTTTTGCCGCTGGAAGAACGCCCGATCTCGTGATCGCATCGCCCGCCCAAATCAAACATCTCATCGAAACAGGTTACGACCATCCGCATCAA
>JALRJG010000313.1 GCA_023261215.1 Pseudomonadales bacterium
ACCGGTTCGGTCGTGAAAAAAAACGCGAAATGAGGCGCCAACTGATGCGCTATTTAATAGAGGCATGCGATCGTCGGTATTCGTTCTTGACCCTCAATCGCATTGGTCTAGCGGTCGCCTTCACGAGGGCCGCCCCGCGAGCTTGTCGGCAAAGGCGTCTCGATCCTTGGGGAGTGAGGTACCGCGCCATACGATGGTTTGGTCGCTCCGCACGAGCAGCAAAGGCTGATCGATATGTGCGGGTAATTCAGCATCGAGCTGGAGAACGGTTAAGGGGATACCTTTATTCGTAAATGTTTCGTGAAGCATTGTGGCGTCCGCCAGACCAAAACTGAGCAGCGTGTAATCGTCGCCCAATTGATCAAGGATCGACTCATCCCCGATCCAAAAGTGTGGCAAACGACAACCAGGTACCGTGCTCGGAGTGTAAGCACCCATGTCGTACTGAGGGGCTGACTCACCATCGTAGTGAATGATCGGCGATTGATCGTAGTAGTAACCATAATTCAGCCCCTCAGGAGCCATCTGGGGGACGTTCAGCGCGAAGAGCTGCTCACCCAATTGCGTTCTGGCTGTCTGGCCGCGCTCGGAATCCTCTCCGAGGTGACTGGGCATGGTGCGCTTGGCGATGGCGGCTGCGTTCTCGGCCATTTTGCCCATGGCGAGGCGAGACACCTGGTCGGTGATGGGCAGTCGTTCTGCTTCGTAGGCATTAAGGATGCTCTCGTGACCCCAGCCTTGGATGACTGCGCTTAGGAGCCAAGATAAATTCGTTGCATCTGCGATACCCGCATTCATCCCATAGCCTGCGTAAGGCACCCAAAGGTGCGCCGCATCGCCAGCCAAAAAGGCGCGACCCTCACGAAAGCGTTCCGCAACTAAGCGTCGTCCTGTCCAATCTTGGTGATGCAAAGACTCGTACTGAAATTCGCAGTCGACGCCCAGGAGATCACGGATGGATTGATCAAAATCGAGGGCCTCGAAGTCGATGCCGGGTGGAACGGTTCGATGCAGAAGCCAAAGGTCGTCACCATTAATCGCGATCACATTGCCTGAAACGTTGGCATTAGATATCCAATTCATCCAGGCAAGCCGTCGTTCGCCAAAGAGGGGCTTGATGTCTTTCGAACGCACAAGGGTGGTTCGGGTTCGACCGAGCTCGGCATCCCCCAGAAGTTTGATACCGAGTGTTTTGCGAACAGAACTCGCGCCACCATCGCAGCCAATGAGATAGCGCGCACTCATGCGGATTTCACGACCGTCATGGGTGCATATCGCGTGCACACCTGTGTCATCTTGCGTAAATGCGGCCAGCGAGTGCTGAGGCAAAAAGTGAACGCTTACCTCTTTAAGCAGTCGTTCCCTCAGAATGGGTTCTAAAAAAAGTTGACTCTGCCTGACCATGCCCTCAGGTGTGAGCCAAGCACTGTCATGAAAGCCTTGCGCGCCCCTTTCGATTCTTGACGGCATTCGAATACGCGTCAGCTCCGGGCCCCTAAGCGTCACGGCATAGACGGTGTCGGTGGGGTAATCATCGAGTAATCCTGCGTCACGGACCGTCTTTGAAATACCAAAACGGCGGAAGGTTTCCATGGTTCGTGAGGCGATGGTGTTGCACTTAGCATCAGGTGGTTCGTCTGCCCCACGGGCTTCCACCAGGGTGACGTTAAGGCCGCGCTGCGCCGCATCGATGGCCAGGCAGGTGCCCACAGGTCCTGCGCCGATAATGAGAAGGTCGCTTTCCATCACTTGAAGGGATAAGAGCTTTGCTCGGGCCTTGAGGCTACCACTCGTTCTAGTTCAGGTCACGGCGGAAAGATGTCGAGCGGACATTTATGCTTGATGCACTAGGATTGGCACACTTTGAAGGAAAGTGGCCATGCCAGATGCAAAACGAGGCGAACGCGCTTCTAAGTCGCTATTGAAAGATAAAGCCCACAATTGTGAGAACCACGGTGTAGGGCAGCGCCATGTACACCATCCGCCCATACCCCAATCGAATCACCGGTGCGAGTGCGGAGGTTAGCAAGAACAAGAACGCAGCTTGGCCATTGGGCGTGGCAACCGAGGGCAGGTTGGTGCCCGTGTTGATGCTGACCGCCAAGATTTCAAGGTGCTCTGCTGTGATCTCGCCCGCATCAAAAGCGGCTCTCACCTCATTGATGTAAACCGTC
>JALRJG010000314.1 GCA_023261215.1 Pseudomonadales bacterium
GAAGCACGCTCACCCAAGATGAAGGGCGCAGGGTCTAACTCATCGCTGGAGGCACCGACGTTGAGGGCGCTGAGGGCAAGGCCCGCGCATAACAAAGCCTGTAGCGGTTGAAGTTCTGAAGCGAGGGCTATGAGACGTGAAGCCCTCTGGGTTCTCATTGGCTTTTTACCGGCGTTGGCGCGCATGCCGTAAGTTGAGGCTAGGCTAAACCGCAAGATTTCAAACATCAAAAGACGCGCAAGATTCATCGCTAGCAGCAGATCCAAGGTCTTCGGGTACGATAAAGTGAATCGAGTTTTTTTTAAACGGCGTATGATCTAAAAAGATCATTCATTTGAGGTTCATCTGGTCTTGATAATCTCAAAGTTAAGGTGAGCGCCGGCGTGGCATTGTCGTGACAGCGTTCTAAGACGTTTTTGAAGATGGAACCGTGCACATCTGCTCGGGCGTCGATGGATATCAGAGGCAACCTCGAGCAGATCGAACACCGAGTGGCTCAGCCGTGATTGGATCAGCGCTGGCTAAAATGCCCCAGCTGGGCATCGGTTGGACATCGATTGGGCACTCGAGGCACTGGCAGTCGCGCCGAATCCCTGCCTCGGATGGTGCCTCCAAAGTTGCCGCGGGGTCCTTGAAGCGGCCGTCGACACGCTGAAGAAATGGGCTCGCGACGCAGTCGAGCGAAGGCGTCGCTGCTGTCAGGGGACCTCAGACCCGGCGAGTTAGAACGCTGCCAGGGGTCGCGCGAATGAAGGGCCGGAGAAAAGAAAATGGACATCATCAAGCTCCAACCCACGAAGTCATCGAATAAGTTGCGGCTGTTGCTGTGGTTTGTTTTGGCCATTTTCGCCCGCGAAGGGTTCGGGCTGTCTGAAGAAAAGGAGATCGAACGCGGCGCCAAGGAGCACCAAAAGATTGTGTCTCAGTTTGGTGTTTATCGCGATGATCGGCTTACGACTTATATCGATCGGGTCGGTCAAAGGTTAGCGAAGGAAAGCACACGCCCAGAGCTGAAATACACGTTTACTGTCCTTAACGACGACATGATTAACGCGTTCGCGTTGCCGGGTGGGTTCATCTATATCACTCGTGGCATGCTCATGCATTTGAACTCGGAATCTGAGCTCGCTGCAGTCTTGGGTCATGAGATAGCGCATGTCACTGAAAAGCATGCCCTGAAACGAGAAACCCGAAGCAAACTTCAGAACGTTGCGTCAATCGGCGCCGCCTTCCTGACGGGTCAACCGGGTGTGGCCGAGTTGGGTCAAGTTCTGGGTGGTGTACTGATTACGGGCTACAGCCGAGAGTTCGAACTTGAGGCCGATGAAGTCGGTGCTGAGGTCATGGCCAAAGCAGGCTATGCCCCTGATGCCATGCTGAAAACCATTGAGATTCTGAAAAATAAGGACCGCGTCGAAATCCAGCACGCGAAGCTTGAAAAGCGAGAGCCTCGCGTTTACCACGGGTTTTTGTCGACACATCCCGACAACGACACACGCTACAAGGAAGCGATCAAAGCCTCCGACGCGCTACTGGCCGAATTCAATGAGTTCATCCAAGTCGATGAGTTCCTCGAGCAGCTGAACGGCATGGCCTATGGGCCGAGCCGCCAAACGGGTGTGCTTCGAGGCCAAACGTTTATGCATCCGCGCTTGGGGCTAAAGCTCGCCTTGCCCGAGGGTTGGCGCCAGGTGTATCAGCGTCGCGGCGTGCAGTTCGTTTCCCTGGACGGCAGTGCCGCCTTCAGTCTGTCGACCTTGAAGCTCAAACGGGGGCTGGATCTTGAGCAGGCGGCGAACGAACAGATGGGGTTTCAAATCAGAGAAGGCCGCGCCTTAACTATTGGTGGCATGCCCGCCTATTTGGCCATTGCCGATCGAGTTGATTCGCCTTTTGGTACGCGGCCAGGACGGCTGCTTTTGCTTGCGGACCAGAAGAAAGGCATTTTGTATGTGGGGATAGGGGCTGGGCAGTTTGATTTGAAGCGGATTGCCGCTGATGGGGACTTTATCAAGATCATTTTCAGTATGGCCCGGATGGATCGGGGTGACTTCCCCGAAGCCAAACCCTTACAGGTCCAAGTGGTTCGAGCAGAAGAGGGCACGACCTTTGAATCGCTGGCCGAACTGTCTGATCTCCCAAACTATGCGCTCGATGAGCTGCGCGTCATCA
>JALRJG010000315.1:0-291 GCA_023261215.1 Pseudomonadales bacterium
GGGTGTTCACGAAGTAGTGAAGCAATACGGTTGGGATTGCAACCACAAGACCCAGAACCGTGGTGATCAACGCTTGCGAAATACCCCCTGCCATGGTCTTGGGATCACCCGTACCAAACAGTGTGATCGCCTGGAACGTCACGATCATACCGATAACCGTACCCAACAGACCCAGCAAAGGCGCGACCATCGAAATGATCTTAATGAACCCGATGAACCGGTTGATCGACGGCTGCTCCTTCATGATGGCCTCATCAATCTTCAACTGGAGTGTCTCGTTATCCACCCCTT
>JALRJG010000315.1:301-2171 GCA_023261215.1 Pseudomonadales bacterium
CGATAATCAAAGCAACGATGCCCAGACCGATGATCACGTACCCTGGTAAACCACCTTGATGAACGCGTTCTTCGAGGGTCGGCACTTGGATCTGCAATGCGAGCAATTGGCCTCGAGTCGGATCCAGTGCGAAAGGTACGAAACCGCTGGAGGCTGCCTCTAGCTCAGCGGCAGAATCCACAAACCGTGCCTCAGGCTGCTTGGGCAGTTCCTTGATGACTTGATTCTCAATATCGTAAGCCACGTACTCACCGTTGCTCACTAAGTTGAACGAACCAATTCGGGTCACTTCTTGCGTGACCTTCTCGCCACCCAACTTGATGACTTCCGCATTGAACTTAGAAACTTTTGAAGACTCTGTCATCTCACGCTGTAATTCATACCAAAGACGCTCGATCTCTT
This sequence comes from Pseudomonadales bacterium, assembly GCA_023261215.1. Taxonomy (GTDB): domain Bacteria; phylum Pseudomonadota; class Gammaproteobacteria; order Pseudomonadales; family Azotimanducaceae; genus UBA9926. The sequence continues at coordinate 704 of JALRJG010000315.1, forward strand.
CGATCGTCGCAAGCTTTGAACTCTTACCCATGGACTGAGCGAACTGACCGAGCCACTCACCCCGGCCAGGCAACTCTGAACTAACGATTGAGCCCTCGAGCACGCCTTGCGTGTCACCCGCCACCTGCTGAAGCACCCCAAACAGCTCTCGAAGCGAGCCAAGTCGCTTGGCCAGGATTTCTTGCTTAGCTGCGATGTCCTGCTCATTCTTTTCGAACTGCGCTTCTAGACGCTCAGATCGCGCTTCTTCGCGCGCTTGTTCGTTTTGGGCGTCATTGACTGCTTTTTGCTGACGATTCTTGTCCGCAATAAATTCTCTCTCGCGTTGCTCATTCACGCGCTGGTTGACGACTTTGCCGTCCTTCACCAACTGAAGCAGCTCAGCCAGCGATTTCGCCTGAATTTCGTCCTCGGCTTGAACAGAGCCGGCCATTGATACCGCAAACGCGGCCGCTAAGATCCATACTTTTTTCATGGTTACTCCCCTGCCGCTCTAACAGGCAATTTCACTAAGTCTGCCGTTTGCGTCTTGCGAGCGATTCTCAACGCGTCGCGCACGCCCGTGCGGAACTCATCTCCCAAGATCACCCAGCTTCGGGCTTCGTTATCCCAAACACCCGTGGTTTCCGCATCTGGCGTTTGGAACACCAACGCCACGCGGCCCCACTTGAGCAGGTCCACTTGGCGCTGACCCCCACCAAGATCAATCACATCGGTGTAAGCCTCAATCGTTGAGCCATACTGATTTTCTACCTGGTAGGCCTGGAGCACCTGGCTGAACTTCTCAGCCACGCTCACATCGGCTCTGTCCAAGGTTTCTTCCAAGAATGCAATTCGCTCTTCGCGCTCTTTAATCAGGAACGGAATGTCCATAGACACAAACTTTCCAAGGTTGGTGATCATCCGCTCAATGAGAGGGCCCATCTGACGCTCGATCACCGTGACGTTATCGATCGAAGCTTCCAGCTCCGCCAACTCTTGCTCTTGGTTCCGGATCAGTCGCTCTTGCTGAAGGTTATAAACCTTCAAACCATCGACCACTTTCATGATCTGCTTGTATTTGGTCAACAAGTCGCGCGTGTCATCTTTGACTTCATCGATGCGCATTTGTGACGCTTTACCTTCTTGCGTGGTCGCAGAACGGACTTCCAGTACCTCGTTGAGAGACTGCGCGCTGACCGCCGAGCCCCACAAGGCAGATACCAACAACATCAGTGCCGAAATCAGCCCCGATCCGGTTTGGAGTACTTTCATGGTTTTACCTATATCAGATTGTTGCTCTGTTTCTATGAAATCAGCGCGAAGAATCCCCCCCTTCCTCTAGCTGGAGATGGCCTGCGTTGATCAAACCCGAAGGATGGATAACGTGTCAGCCTTTGTCAAGGCGCTCGGTTATTAACTTATAAAAGATTTTACGAGCCGTAAAACGGTCGTCGTTATTTGTCCGTAAAGCCTGTGAAACCCAGCG
>JALRJG010000316.1 GCA_023261215.1 Pseudomonadales bacterium
CCAGCGCAATGGCGGCATCCCTGACTTGATCGGTGTCTACGAACACATCACCCAGTCCCCATGCCATCGCGGTTTCACCTGTGATTCTGCGACCAGTGAAAAACAGAAGATTCGCCTTCTGAGGACCAATGATGCGTTCCAGGGTATGGGTCAACCCAAAGCCAGGTGTGAAACCGAGCTTAACGAAATTGGCCGTCAACCGGGTATCTGGGCAGAGCACTCGGAAGTCAGCCATCACTGCCAGACCAAACCCACCCCCCACCGCGGCACCTTGGACGGCTGCAACTACGGGGGTCTTGCTTCGAAACAATCTCACGGCCTCGATGTAGAGCGGGTTTCGCCCTTCGTCGTTTCGAGAGATGGGACCATTTTGTCGTTCACTTGACCCAAAATTCGCGCCCGCACAAAAGTGTTTGCCTTCCGAACACAGCACGATCGCGCGCGCGTCCACATGGGCGTCGATATCAAAGAACGCGTCTGCAAGGTCGCGAATCAGGTCATGGTCAAAAAAATTGTTCGGCGCGCGCTGGATTTCACACACAGCCACATGGTTCTCGAGTAGGGAAACCGATACGTCTCCATAGTGCGATTTCATCGGCAAAGATCCTTTTCTAGGAATGATGGGTCATCAATGAGAGCCTCCAGAATGCCAAAAAAAAAGGGTGGAAGACCACCCTTTTTTGTTGAGACCTTGGGCCGCCCAAACAACCAGGCTTAAAAAGGTCGGGGCGTAGGCTGAATGCCCTTGGGCCATTTTTCGAAATTCTCTCGAACGGCTTCGCCGATCTCAGCCACGCTCCAGGGGCCTTCGGTGTTCTCTTTCTGGCAAATCGTTTGGGACTGCCATGAGAGCAACTGAACCGTGTTGCCTGAGGCTAAGAAGGTTCGGCCGGTGACGTCCTTGGCTTCATCTGAGCCGAGCCAAACAACGATCGGTGAGACCTTGTCCGGTGACAAGAGCTCGGCCATGTTTTGCCCTTGCGGGAAGATGTCCTCAGTTAATCGAGACCAGGCCGCCGGGGCTAGAATATTGACCCGAATACCGTACTTGAGGCCTTCTTGGAACAGGCATCGTGCAAAACCTGCGATGCCCGCCTTAGCTGCACCATAGTTGGATTGGCCGAAGTTGCCGAGCAAGCCTGAAGTCGATGACGTCACCACAATGCTGCCACCGGACTCCTGCGTCAGCATCTGATTGTAGGCGGCGCGAACGGTGAGATAAGTCCCTCTCAAATGAACATCCAACACGATATCCCACATGTCATTGGTCATGTTCTTAAAGGATTTGTCTCGCAAGATGCCGGCATTCGCGATCAAGAAATCGAGCTTACCGAAGTTGTCCACTGCGGTTTGCACCATTTTGTTCGCGTCTTCTTCCTTGGCGACATTGCCGTAGTCAGCGATGGCTTGACCGCCCATGGCCTTGATCTTGGCAACCACTTGATCGGCCATGGCGTTGCCACCGCCTGAGCCATCTCTTGCACCGCCCAAATCGTTAACGACGACCGCTGCGCCTTCTTGCGCCAATAAAAGGGCGTGAGTCTCGCCCAAGCCACCGCCTGCGCCGGTGACTAGCGCAACTTTTCCATCTAGTAATCCCATAGTTTTCCTCCGGAATGCTCAAAATCGTCGTAAAAATACAGGCGGCAAGTTAAGCACATCGATTAAATCATGACCAGTATCGGGGGTCCGTTGAGAGTTCGCTGCCGGGTAACCAAGTTTTAGGCGGGCGTGGGAGTAAAGCGCTCAAGAATTCGGCGCAGTACCACTCAAGTTCAAGTCCGGCTTGGTTTGGTGAAAGGCTGCGCCCAACCCAGTGTCGGCGGTTCAACGCGCCTAGGCGAACGTGTAGGTATAAAGTTCCTTGCCCCACGAGTGGAAGCCCTCGGCCTTGGCGAGTGCGCGAAAATCGCGCCAGGCATCGCCGTAGTGGACGAGAACAATTTTTCGCTTGAGATCCGCGGGTAGCGTCGCCAATTCCTTAATGCCGCAGTGAACGCCCCCTGTGAACAACTGACAATCATGAAAAATGATTTCGGGATCGTGCTTGGCATCGAATTCAAAGAGTAGCTCCGGGTCGAATTGCGTGTCGCTGGTGAAGAGTACTCGTTGATCAATAAGGACGCCGCAACTCCAAACCGCATCCTGCCAATGGGTTGCACTG
>JALRJG010000317.1 GCA_023261215.1 Pseudomonadales bacterium
ATTTCCAGCACGGAAATGCTCGTTAAGGTGAGCCATTGTGGTATCTGCGGCACGGATATCCACGCATCCAAGGAAGGCCCATTTATGGCGCCGCCAGAAACCATTTTTGGGCACGAATTCACAGGAGAGATCGTGTCCATCGGCGATGCGCTGGTGGGAGGCGAATTCGCGGTAGGCGATCGGATCACGTCACTGCCATTCATCGAAGACAAAACCATTGGGCTCGGCGCGATCAGCGGCGCTTACTCTGAATACGTCAAAGTGGGGTATGACCTCGTCGTCAAGTTGCCCGAAACCTTATCGAGTCGAGATGGTGCACTGGTTGAACCGCTCGCGGTGGGCCTGCATTCCGTCAAGATGGCCGGCGATATGCGAGAAAAAAATGTCCTGATTATCGGCGCCGGTCCCATTGGCCTCACCTGCGCACTCTGGGCACGCTTTTTCGGCGCAAGGCACGTCGTGATCAGTGAGATGTCTCCCGCGAGACTCGACATGGCAAAAACATTTGGCTTTACGGCCTTTGTTGACCCCAAAGGGGATGTTGGTGCGCAGTTTGCATCAATCACTGGGGCCGCACCCGACGTTCAGTTCGAATGCGTCGGTGCACCGGGCATCATGCAGTCCTGCATCGAACGCGCGCCCAAACGAGGCTTAATCATGGGCATCGGCGTTTGCGATCATCCAGACACCATCGTCCCGCTGATGGCTTTTGGCAAAGAACTGACTATTCAATGGGCAGTGGGCTACGACAAGACCGATTTTGAGTTCTGTATCGAAATGATGGAGCAAGGTCGCATTGATCCTCGACCGATGGTGACTGACGTCATCGGTTTGGATGCTGTGCCAGACGCATTTGAGGCGCTGAAGACGCCTTCAAATCAGTGCAAGGTCCTGATCAGTCTGGATTAGGATCTACCAACGGCCTACGCCTGGTTAGCGTGCTGCTTGGGCTGAGCGGTTCATCTGAAACCGTCTCGTACCGCTTATCCTACCAAAGGGTTTTTGGTGACGTTCGATACCTTTGGGCAACTGTCGATGTCTTTTACCCGCATAGCCAATCGAAGCGGAAACGAATCCGGCGACCCCGCAACGCGCTTCAACGCGTTATGCTTGGGTTTGAAAGCTTTACTGAAGATGAGCCCACCGCACAAGCCAAAGCGCTGACCCAGCCAGTCCTCAACCCAGCGCTACCCGACTCAGAGCACTTTCAAGCGTCAAGGATCAGATTTGAACTCGAGAGGCATCTACGGTGCCCTTGAATGAGGCACAACTCACAAGCATCACATTGAAAGGCGTTGCCAAATTTGGTGGATGCTCTTAGGGATTTGGCAATGGCTGACCACCCTAAGGCGCGACCAGCAATTTCCCTTTGTGACCCCCTGTAAACAGTTTAATCAACGCATCGGGAAAACTGTCGATCCCCTGTTCGATTTGCTCGGGCAATTTCAGTTGGCCAGACAGCACCCAATCCTCAAGCGCCTCTCGGATCTGGTCGTACTCCTCGGCGAATCGGAACACCGTGTAGCCGAGCATACTGGCATTACGCTCAGGAATTTTCAGGTAATTAATCGGACCCTTCACATCCCCTGAGCGCTCATATTGGGAGATCGCACCACAAATCACGACCCGCGCGCCCTCCTTCAAATTCAAAAGCGCCGCATCGAGAACGTCACCTCCCACATTATCGAAAAACACGTCGAGGCCATCTGGCACCAACTCAGCCAAGCGATCGCTCACCGACTCGTTCTTATAATCAATGGCTTCGTCACAACCAATCTCATCGATTAAGAATCGGCACTTTTCGGCACCGCCGGCAATACCGATCACTCGCGCGCCACAGTTCTTGGCAATCTGACAAGCGCATGAGCCAACAGCACCCGCCGCCGCAGATACCACCACCGTATCCCCTGGTTGTACCTGCCCTACCCGCACCACGCCCGAATAAGCGGTAAGCCCTGTGGTCACACCCAGTACCCCAAGATGGGCCCTCGCAGGCAGGTTAGACTCGTCTACTTTCTGAAGCATGGCGCCCGGTAACACCGCGTGCGTTTGGGCGCCCATGGGGCCGAACACCGCATCACCTTGATTTAGACCGTCAAACCTCGAGTCCACCACGCGACCAATCCCCAAGGCCACGATGGGTTGATCCAAATC
>JALRJG010000318.1 GCA_023261215.1 Pseudomonadales bacterium
AGGTTCACAGAGAGGTCATGGGCTCGCTCTCAGCGCCCTTGGGATGGCGCTCTACTCTGGACTGAGTTTCGGTGTACCGCTGCCCTCTGGGCAGGATCGTTTATTGGGATCAGCGCTCGCTTCGGTCTCGAATTATGTCGCTAAACCCATCGTAGGGGCGCCGAGCCGTTTCCTATGGGATGAGAATGGTCATGCTGCTTCAGAACCCAGTGCGCGCGGCGCGAAGGGCTTTGGCCCCATGCCGTCTATTCAAAAATCACGCCTTGAAGCAGACCATGAGATGCCTGCGTACAGACAGCTCCTGCTGAGTCGCTTTTTATGGGAGGGCTCGGATCAGGATGCCAAACGAGGTAATCATAGCCCTCGCGGGCCGGTGAGCTTGGCTCGATACCTATGGGACGAACCGGCAGATCGGTCGATCAAGCATGGAGCGTCTGTTGAACCTGCGCTCGCCCGCTACCTGTGGGACGAACCTAAGCAGGCGGAGCAAGGTCACCCTGCTTTGGCACACTTTCTCTGGAGAGAGTTCGCGCCGACTGAACCGTTGACGGATGGTACCGAATCGTATTCCTTACGTGATTTGACTCGGCAAGACCAGAATTTCATGGCGTATGGCGACCTGCATCTGGCGAGCGTTGCGTCTGCGCCGTTAACCCAGGGTGCTTCAGAATGGGCGCCTGCGATGCCTGTATCGAGCGAGGTGCCTTTGTCAATCAGCGCTCGCGCAGCGGATCGCGTGAATGCGTATCGATTACATGAGCGAGGCATCACAGGGCGAGGTGTTGGGGTCGCGATTATTGACACAGGTCTTTGGGATCATGCGGCGTTGACGACCAACACGGAAGGCCAGCCTCGAGTGAAGGTCTTTTTTGATGCCACAAAAAACCAAATTAAAACGACCCTCTCCGATGATCAAGGGCATGGCTCGCACATAGCCTCGGTTCTTGCCTCGTCAAGGCAAGTCCAGGTGGAAGCGGGTGATGATCAAGGGGTCGCCGTGGTGGAGTCGCGATTCGAGGGCATCGCCCCTGATGCAGACCTCATCGTGGTGAAAGCGTTCGATGATCAGAGTCGAGCCAATTATGTCGATGTCGTGAGGGCGATTGATTTCGTCATTCAACACCGGGATCAGTACAACATTAGAGTTCTCAATTTGGCCTTCCAAGGACAAGCGATGACCCATTATTGGGACGATCCAATCAATCAGGCCGTGATGGCTGCATGGGATGCCGGGATCGCGGTGGTGGTGTCTTCAGGTAACTCAGGTCCGGGTGCGATGACTTTAGGCGCACCTGCCAATGTGCCTTATGTCATCACGGTGGGTGCCATGACGGATGCTTACACGCCAGACGATGTGCAGGATGATTATTTGGCGCCATTTTCCGCGTTTGGACCCACGCTTGAGGGATTTGCCAAGCCTGAGATGGTGGCGCCTGGCGGTCACTTGCAGGGGTTAGTGCCAAACGGCTCAACGCTCAGTGAAACGCGCCCGGAGTTTCATCAACGCGATCAGGATTATTTGGTCTCGGGAACGTCTCAAGCTGCCGCCGTGGTCTCTGGATTAGCGGCGCTGGCGTTGCAGGCAGATCCCACCCTTACGCCAGACGACCTGAAATGCCGGTTGATGATGTCGTCTCAAGGTTATGTGATGGGGGATCTTCAAGGTCAAGGAACAGGCTTGGTGGATGGCTTGGGATTGCTCGCAAGTCGTGCAGCTGGCTGTGCCAACCAAGGACTGGACCTAGCGGCCGATTTGGCCAGGACTCAGCGGTTTATGGGGCCTTTTCGGGACCTAAACCCGGCATCGCTTGTTGCGGAGTCCATGTCGCGAAGCGTGTTCAATGCAGCAACCGCGGTTGATCCGGCGGTCTTGGCACGATCGCTTTACGTAGATGTGAACGTGATGCAATCCCTTGGCTTCGATTGGTCCGAACAGTCACTCAAAGATCGTGGGTATTGGGTGGACCGAGCTAAATTGCCCTCGCCTCAGGCGTTTGCAGCCGATGCGCCATTGGAGAGCAAGGCACTTGCGGGTCTGATGAGCAAGCTTCTGCCGGTGAACGGTTTTGAAGGCACCGCGTTGGATCCTGTTAGGCTTTCAGGCTTCATCTGGAACCTATCTTCACCTGAGTCAGCGGGCTTTAT
>JALRJG010000319.1 GCA_023261215.1 Pseudomonadales bacterium
GCTACACCGGTGGTTCATCTGAGGGCAACCTGACTGGGTTGGCAGATAAGCGCGTGGCGGTCATCGGCACGGGGGCGACCGCCGTCCAATGCATTCCCCATGTTGGCGAAGCAGCAAAGCACCTCTACGTCTTTCAGCGAACGCCCTCTTCCATCGACGTTCGAGACAACCGAGCAACGGACCCCGAGTGGGCCGCTTCGCTCCCGCCGGGTTGGCAACGAGACCGAATGGAGAATTTTAATGCGCTGACCTCAGGGCGCGTGATTGAGGAAGACCTGGTCATGGATGGCTGGACCGAAATCATCCGCAACCTCATCTCCATGGCGAACTATCGCGGCAAAAATTTATCCGGCGAGGACATTGCGCGGCTGATGGAACTTGCGGATTTCGAAAAGATGGAGCAAATCAGGCAGCGGGTTGATGACATTGTCGAGGACCCGGCGACAGCGGAAGCGCTAAAACCCTACTATCGGCAATTCTGTAAACGCCCTTGCTTTCATGATGGCTACTTACCCACGTTCAACCGTCCGAACGTCACGTTGGTGGATACCGAGGGCCAGGGCGTGACGGGCATTACGAAACATGGCGTGGTGGCCAATGGCCAGGAGTACCCCGTCGACTGCATCATCTTTGCCACCGGTTTCGAGGTCGGAACAGGATTTTCACGGCGCGCAGGCTACGATGTGACGGGGCGCGACGGTGTTCGTTTGGGAGAGAAATGGAAAGATGGCATTAAGACCTTTCACGGCCTTCATAGTGTGGGGTTTCCCAACCTGCTCATCATGAGCAATGCCCAGTCTGCTTTCACGACGAATTTCCCCCATGCCATGGATGAGAATGCACGCCACATGGCTTATCTACTCTCAACCTGCAGAGCGCGTGGGATCGAGTTATTTGAGGCGAGCCCTGAAGCCGAATCCGCCTGGGTGGAGGAGATCATTAGCCTTTCGCGATTCAGCGAGGCGTTTCAGTCAGAATGCACGCCGGGGTATTACAACAATGAAGGGCAACCGAACCCGCTCAGCAAGCAAAACGCGAGCTACGGCAAAGGCCCGATCCCATTTTTTGAGCGCATGCGAGCCTGGCGTGAGCAAGACGAACTTCAGGGCCTTCAATGCCAATAATGGGGTTTCTCGCTATTCGGTCAGTGAAGCGACGCGGTCACGTACGCTCAAAGTGAACCCAGTTTCGCGGCCTTAGCCCTTGCCTCGTTCGCCGCCTGTAACGCCCGAATCCGATCGCCTCTTACATCACTCACCATCTGAGGATCACTACGGAGTTCCATCATGTTGGGCTCGGCAACGGTGTAGGCCGGCCAAAGGGGCAACCCATCTGCTGCTGGCACCCCGTTTTTCGCAAAATTCGTCCAGAGATCCAATGCGATCCAAGAGAGCCGTTTGTCTTGCTCCGCCACTTCGAATTTCAAACCCGCAAACGAATCGAGGCGGCCAAACACATAGGGGATTTCCGCTGCATGAAACGCCCCGAGCTCACCATAACCAACGACTCGTGATGGGTGCGACCACCAATAGACGTAAGCGGGAGATGACACTTTGTCCATACTATCTGCCCACGTGCGCATGGGCTCGGTAAACATCACATCGGCCATATAAGATGCAAGCGGCGCGCGATCCCACGGGTCCACGTCACTTGAATTGAACACCTGGGAGAGCTGCGTGCCTTGGCCTGGAAACATCAGTTCAAACTGTTCGGCTAGTAGCGTCTCCGTTCGATCCTCATCCCGACCCTGAACAAAAACCTCCAGTAAAGTTGCAAACTCATTAGCATTCGAGCCAATCATGACCGGCACATCCTGCTGCTCGCCAGCGGCAAAAATCTCGCCGGGTTGCTTGGGTAGCAGAACCCCATCGACCACGGTTCGACCATCCATATCCATCATGACCGGAACCGAAGACGCGACGCGTTCAATAATCGTCCCGGCTGGCACGGCTCTCAAATCTGAGAGCGTGGGCGCCTCTTGACTTGCCATCACGCTCGCCGCGAGGTGCCCCCGCGTATGCGCACTCGGCAGTGCCGGAACGTCTCGATCCAGATAAGGCATCAAATTGAGTCTTGCGCCGCTTTGGCCAATGACTTTTTGGAACAACCCCTGTGACAGCGG
>JALRJG010000031.1 GCA_023261215.1 Pseudomonadales bacterium
CGCGTCTAATCCTGTCGCAGGCGCTGCTTCATGATCGGCTGCAGCCTCATCCAGCGGGTCTACAGGATCTTCAATGCGCGCCATGCCCACCAAATGTTCGTCTGCACCCACATTGATGAGTCGCACGCCCTGAGTATTTCTGCCCTGAAGCGACACTTCTTGAACGCGCGTTCGAACCATGGTGCCCTGATCGCTAATCAACAACACCTCGTCCGCGGCAGTGACCTGCTCAGCGCCGACCAACGCGCCATTTCGCTCTGACACCTTGATCGCAATGACGCCTTGACCGCCTCGACCGATCGTCGAGAACTCGCGAATTTCAGTCAGCTTCCCATAGCCATTCTGACTCGCGAGAAGAATCACCCCCTCAGGGTCGGCAATAATAAGCGAAATGACTGAAGTCCCGGCGGGAAGTTTAATTCCCCGCACACCTCGGGCCGTTCGCCCCATGGCACGCACGTCTCGTTCCTTAAATCGTATGGCGCGGCCGCCCGATTGAAACAACATCACGTCGGATTCTCCGTCGGTTACCGCAGCGCCTACCAGCGTGTTGCCGTCTTCAAGCTCTATCGCGATCAGCCCGCTGCTTCGAGGCCGAGAAAAATCCAGCAGGGGGGTTTTCTTAACCGTTCCGTTGGATGTGGCCATGAAAACAAACGCGTTTTCAGAATAAGCATGAACCGGCAGCATGGCCGTAATGCGTTCTTCCTCCCCCAACGGCAGAATATTCACAATCGGCCGCCCTCGAGCAGCGCGCGAGGCAATGGGAATCTGAAAAGTTCGTAACCAGTAGACCTTGCCAAAGTTCGAAAAACACACAATGGTGTCATGCGTGTTCGCGACCATCAGCCGCTCGATAAAGTCTTCATCTTTGACAGCACTGGCTGAACGCCCACGCCCCCCGCGACGCTGGGCTTGGTAATCCGACAGCGGCTGGGTCTTGGCATACCCACCTCGACTGAGCGTCACCACCAAATCTTGAGGGGTAATCAAGTCCTCCATCGTGAGATCTTCCTGAGACTCCACAATTTCAGTTCGACGCTCGTCACCATACGTTTCTCGGAGCTCGACCAGCTCCTCTTTGATCATCGCCTTCAATCGTTCTGGATTCTGCAGAATCTCAAGGAGCTCAGCGATGGTGTCAATGATCTCGCGATATTCGTCGAGCAGCTTTTCTTGCTCGAGCCCAGTCAAGCGGTTGAGCCGCATCTCCAAAATCGCTTGCGCTTGCTGTTCGGAGAGGAAGTATTCGCCGTTTTCCTTCAGGCCAAATTTTGCATCGAGATCATCGGGCTTAGCTGCATCTGGGCCTGCGCGCTCGAGCATCTGACCGACCGTTTCTGATCGCCACGACCGTGCAAGCATTTTCTCACGGGCTTCTTGGGCATCCGCACTGGCCTTAATTAACTCGATCATTTCGTCGATATTCGACAGGGCCACCGCAAGCCCTTCGAGCACATGGCCTCGCGCTCTGGCGCGCCTCAGCAGATAGACCGTGCGGCGCGTGACCACTTCTCGTCGATGCTTTACAAAGTGCTCAAGCACTTCCTTGAGGTTGAGCACCTTGGGCTGGTTTTCGACGAGCGCGACGATGTTAATGCCAAACACGCTCTGAAGCTGCGTTTGTGCGTAGAGATTGTTAAGCACAACCTCTGGCACGACATCTTTTCTAAGTTCAACGACAATGCGGGTGTCCTTCGCCGACTCATCGCGCAAGTCCGTGATGCCCTCGACCTTTTTCTCTTTGTGCAACTCGGCAATCTTTTCAATCAATCGGGCCCTGTTCACTTGATAGGGAATCTCTCTCACGATGATCCGTGATTTACCGCTCTTCTCATCCGTTTCAATATCGCACCGCGCTCGCATCTGAACTCGGCCACTGCCTGTGCGGTACGCTTGAACGATGCCCGCACGACCATTGATGACCGCCGCCGTTGGAAAGTCAGGTCCTTTGATGAATTCCATCAGCCCATCGATGCTAATCAGCGGGTCGTCTATCAGCGCGATGGTGGCGTTGACCACTTCGGTCAGATTATGTGGCGGAATATTGGTGGCAAACCCAACGGCGATACCGCTTGAACCGTTGACCAAGAGATTAGGCAGCTTCGAGGGCAACACCTCGGGCATCTGCAAGGTGCCGTCGTAGTTCTCCACAAAATCGACGGTTTCTTTATCCAGATCAGCCAGCAATTCGTGCGCAATTTTTGCCATACGCACTTCTGTGTAACGCATCGCGGCCGCGCTATCGCCGTCGAGTGAGCCAAAATTCCCTTGGCCATCCACGAGGGGGTAACGCATTTGCCAATCTTGGGCCATACGGACGATGGTGAAATAAGACGCTGCATCGCCATGAGGATGGTATTTACCGATCACGTCGCCCACGATACGGGCTGATTTCATGTACGGCCGATTAAAGGCATTGTTCTGTTCGTTCATTGCGAACAGCACTCGTCGATGGACCGGCTTAAGCCCATCTCTAACGTCCGGTAACGCACGACCAACAATGACGCTCATCGCGTAGTCCACGTAGGACTGGCGCATCTCGTCTTCTATGTTGATATTACGAATATCGTCCTGGTCAAAATCACTCATTGTTTTCGTTCGTTCCGCCGTTAAACCGTTTGATCCATTGTTGGGTCGCCTCTGGCGACCGCTTGCTGGGCATCACCGCCCCACCGATTAAGCCGCTCTTTGACCCATGCTTTCACCCAGGGCCTTCATCCCAACCGGCACCAGGAAACCTCTGAGCCTGACTGCGAGATGACCGATGGCACACACCTTGAACCCTCTCTTCGATCCAAGGGCCAACAGCTCTCAGTTTCCTCGACGTCCGTCATTGACCATCGATTCGACCGCCTCACTGGGACTGGCCGCATGCACGCATCTCGGGCAGTCCGAGACGGCTCATTTATCTATCAAATTGGTCATTAATTGATGCGGGATGGTGGACCTTTTTGCGTCGCAAAGCATCAGAGGAAGCGCCCATTCATATGCCGCATGAATGGACCGAAAGTCTACCACAATAGCGTCAAAACTCCTAAGCCAGGGCGCAACGATAAGGGAATCTATCTGCTTGTTTTACATTGATTTTTAATAATTTTTCTTTTTTTTAATCGGACGTCTTCACGCCCTTCCATTCGCCCTCAGCTGAGGGGCGGATAAATGCTCGTATAATGACCCATCGAGCACATCCAGTCCGGCCAAAATGTATGTCCAATGCACTCCGTTTGCAGCCTTCTTGGGTCATCCCAATCCGGCCTGAAAACACCATCCACTTAGATTTTGACCTCATCATTTGTGACGGCGTGATTGTCGACCTTTTGCCTCGGCAAGCTGCCAATGATCGATACGGAGACGTTTCGGCCATCGATCTAACAGGCGAAGTGGTCCTGCCTGGACTCATCAATTGCCACGGCCATGCAGCCATGACACTGCTTCGAGGGTACGCTGATGACCACAGCCTGATGGCATGGCTTGAAGATCATATCTGGCCCGTTGAGGCAAAGTTGGTATCCCCCTCGTTTGTCCATGCGGGCGCCTGGCTCGCGGCTGCCGAATCACTCAGTCGAGGGACAACCTGTTGCGCTGACAGCTATTTTTTTCCCCAGGCCACTGCGGAAGCGATGGGCATGACGGGCATTCGAAGCCAGATCACGACGCCAGTCATTCAATTTCCTAATGCCTGGGCTAGCACTGAAGAGGACCACATCGCTCAAAGCCTGGTATTTTTTGACTGGGCGGCGACGCAACCTCGGCTCACTGTTGGATTTGCGCCCCATGCGGCCTATTCGCTTAGCGACCAGGGGTTTAAACGAATCAGGCAATTGGCATTAGCGAACGATTTACCCGTTCATCTCCACCTGCACGAATCGAACGATGAAATGATTCGACACGCGGCGCTCTATCAATGTCGACCCATCGACCGAATGCGCCGGCTTGAGATGTTCGATACGCGATTGCAAACCGTGCACATGACGCAGCTCCTTGATGAGGAAATTTCATGGCTCAAATTGACGAAAACCCCGGTCGTGCATTGTCCAGAATCGAACATGAAACTCGCCAGTGGCATCTGCCCCATCGATCAGCTCCGCGCCGAGGGTGTCGATGTTGCGCTTGGCACGGATGGCGCGGCCAGTAACAATGATCTCGACCTCTTTCAGGAAATGCGCACCGCCGCGCTACTCGCCAAGGTCGCGACTGGGGCCCCCGAAGCGCTCAGCGCCGAGCAAGCGCTCTATATGGCCACGATGGGAGGCGCACAGTATCTCGGTCTGGATCACCTGATCGGCAGTCTCGAGATTGGCAAGCAAGCGGATGTGATATCCGTTCGGTTGAGCGACATTCAGACCCAGCCCGTATATCATCCCGTCTCCCAACTCGTGTATGCCGTGACCGGACACAACGTCACCCACACCTTTGTTGAAGGAGAACTGCTTTACCACAACGGCGATTTCAATCGATTTGATGTGGGCGAGTTAAGGTCGCAAGTCAGCCAGTGGCAAGCAAGGATCGGAGCATTGATATGACGCTTGATGAGAACCTCGACCCCGAGGAGATCAAAAAGTTTGAAGAGATGGCCCAGAAATGGTGGGACCCCAAGAGTGAATTCAAGCCGCTTCATGCCATCAACCCGCTCAGACTGGGTTACATTCAGGCCCGCGTTGACCTCACCAGCCTCTCTGTTCTCGATGTGGGCTGCGGCGGCGGACTACTCACCGAAGCTATGGCTGCCGCTGGCGCGAACGTCACCGGAATCGACATGGGCGTCATGCCGTTGCAGGTGGCAAAACTTCACCTCCACGAATCAAACTTGACCGTTCACTACGAGCAGTCCACGGCAGAATCCTTCGCTGATCACCACCCAGGATCATTTGACGTGGTCACTTGTCTCGAGATGCTCGAGCACGTTCCGGACCCCGCGTCTGTGATCGAAGCTTGCCATCGCCTTCTCAAGCCCGGCGGACACTTATTTGTGTCAACCATTAATCGAAACCCCAAGTCATATCTCTTCGCAATCATTGGCGCTGAATACGTCTTGCGACTCCTGCCAAGGGGCACCCACGACTTTAAAAAGTTTATTAAACCTTCAGAGCTGGCGCAGGTGATGCGCCAACAGGATTTCTCACTCAAAGACATTTGCGGAATGACATACAACCCACTCACGGACCAGTACAAACTTGAATCCGATACTGATGTGAACTATTTGATGCATGCCATCCGCGGATCAGAGTCTCGTTGAGTCAGCCCATGGATTTCGATCAGCGCTTGATCCTAGTCACTGGCGCGGGCTCTGGCATTGGCCGCGCCACAGCCCTGGCACTCGCTAAGGCCAACGCTCGCCTGCTTCTGCTGGGTCGCCACGTGCCCGCGCTCGAAAGCCTCTTCGATGACATTATCGCCAATGGGGCGCCGGAGCCCTCAATCTTGCCCTTGGATCTTGATGGTGCCTCGGCCGCTGACTATACGCAGATTGCGCAGGCCGTCGAACAACAATTCGGTTCGCTCTATGCCCTTGTGCACAACGCGGCGGAACTGGGGGAACGCGTACCTTTTGAGCACTATCTCGAGGCAACCTGGCAACGAGTCATGCGAGTTAACTTCGAGGCGGCAACCCATCTGACGCGTGCCCTACTGCCTCTCCTCAAAGCAAGCGACCATAGCCACCTCGTGTTCACGAGCTCAAGCGTAGGAGAGACACCTCGCGCTTATTGGGGGGCTTATTCGGTTTCTAAATACGCGTTGGAGGGATTTGCCAAGCTCCTTGCGGAGGAATTTGAGAAGACCACCCAGATCGACGTCACCATTATCAATCCAGGCGCAACAAGAACCCGAATGCGCCAGCTCGCCTACCCCGCGGAGGATCCGCTCGACTCGCCAGAACCTGAACAAGTGGCACAGCGGTACCTGCGTCGTCTCAATCCAGAACTTGGCAGGCAGGGCGCACAGCGTATTCACGCCGATGGATCGGTGACCGCAATTTCTTGATGGCTGTCGCACACGACGCCGCTCACCGCGTCAGCGCATTCACTGGCATGACGAAGCCCGGAACAGTTAACGAGACTTCCTTGAATTGGGCTTCGAGAATTTCGATTGAGACCGGCGCGCCGGCCCTCGCTCGACCGACTCTCCTTGCCTAGACGCCCGTCCTGAAGCAGATCGTTCTTCAGCTGCGCGCCTCGGTTTTACCGATCGAGTCGGGGTTTCTTCTGTTGATCGATCAGGCGAATAGGCTCGTCTCGATTGCCCCTGCCTAACGGGATTTTGATCGTTGGCGACCTTTTGCCGCTCCGGCTTGGGCGAAAACTGACCTCCGGCCTTTCCGCGCTTTTCCACCTGAGGCGGTTCAAGGCCCGCCATCCGATACAGCTCGACTTCGTCCTTACCGGTGATCGGGCGCGTCTGACGCGATTTGACGCCTGAGGGAATAAAGAACGACCCGAACCGAACGCGCTTCAATCGACTCACCACCAATCCCTGCGACTCAAAAAGCCGTCGCACCTCACGATTCCGACCCTCCATGAGCACAACGTAATACCACTGATTCGCCCCCGCTTCGTCCCGCCCTTTGCGAATATCCGTGAAGCGAGCTAGACCATCTTCAAGCATCACACCCTGGCGCATGGCCTCTAACTGAGGCTCTTGAACTTCACCCAAGATGCGGACAGCGTATTCGCGATCAATGTTTGCACTCGGATGCATCAACCGGCTGGCGAGTTCACCATCCGTTGTGAACAGTAATAACCCCGCCGTATTGAAATCCAGACGGCCCACCGCAATCCAACGCCCACGCCGCAACTTTGGTAGCGCACTGAACACATTGGGACGGCCTTCAGGGTCATCTCGGGAGCAAATCTGGCCTGCGGGCTTGTTATAGATCAAATGCCTCGGTTGCTCGATGATCCGTCTGAGCGGCTTGCCATCCACAGTGACGCGGTCATCCAGTTCGACCCGATCGCCTAGCTGCGCACGCCGACCATTAATCGTGACTCGACCTGATTCGATCCACTGTTCCATGGTTCGACGACCACCGAGCCCTTGACTCGCCAACACCTTCTGTAATTTTTCGCTCATAGCTTCTCTGCAAGAGGGGGATCACACGGTAGCCGCTAATCTACTCACGAGGGGGCTGCACATCTTCTGCGTCATCAGAAACCGGGTCTGACGAGTCTTCAGACAGCGACGCCAAGGCACCTGACGCCCTCTCCTCGTTCTCCATCATGATGTTTACTTCCGCGGGCCCGAGTGTTTCAGCTGGATCCAACGATTCTGAGGGTTCCGCCACAGCCTCACCTGAGGGTTCGAACTCACCGTCGAGCATGTCATCAAAATCGTCATCCAACGGGTCAGATCGAGGCGCCATCACCTGGCGAATATTCTCCTGAATTTGATCTACGCGTTGCGTTACGGCCTCAAGCTCAGTGTCGCTCACACCTTCCAGCTCGACCTCTTCAGGTTCAAGTTCGATAGACTTCATTTCAATGAGAGGTTCGTCTAGCTCAAGCGAGCGATCTTCAGCCGCAAGGTCCTTAATCTCCTGGAGCGTTGGCAACTCTTCCAGACTCGCAACATTGAAATAGTCTAGGAAAGTTTTGGTCGTGGCATACATCGCAGGGCGACCAGGAACATCACGGTGACCCACAACTCGAATCCACTCGCGCTCGAGAAGCGTTCGAATAATATTGGTTGAGACGGCCACGCCTCGAATTTCTTCGATGTCACCTCGCGTGATGGGTTGCTTATATGCGACCAGTGCCAGTGTTTCTAGCAGCGCTCGAGTATATCGCGCAGGGCGTTCTTCCCAAAGGCGGCTGACCCAATCCGCATACTTTTCCTTCACCTGGAATCGATAGCCCGTCGCCACCTTTTTGAGCTCGAAACCTCGGGTCTCGCAATCGGCTTCGATTTCACCCAGGGCATCTCTTATTTCTGCTCGTGTGGGTGCTTCAGCGAAAAACAGCGATTCCAAATTATCAATCGTTAAGGGGGATTCGGACGCCAAGATGGCGCCTTCAATAATCCGCTTTAACTCAGCTAAATCACTCATCTTCTTCGACCTCAGGCGGCGGCTCGATGGCACTCACCGCTCTCGCTTTAACATGGATCGGCGCAAAGGGAGCAGCTTGTTGAATCTCGAGTAACGATTCTTTGATCAGTTCCAACACCGCGATAAACGTCACCACGACGCCTCGGCGACCTTCAGATAATTCAAACAAATCAATAAAAGGTAAGAACTGATCCCCAATATTTTTTACTTTAAATAAGATTTGGGACATGCGCTCGCGCGTGGACAGGGGCTCAAGCGAGATGTGATGCGACGCGAATTGATCGACTCGCCTCAACACACTGGCAAGCGCCATCAGGAGTTCCTTCATCTCCACATCAGGCAGGGGTTTCGGCCGTTTGTTTTCTGGTGCCTTTGCGTTGGCGATCCAGACCTCCCGGTTCACGCGTGGCATTTCATCGATGGCCACGGCCGCGTTCTTAAAGCGCTCGTACTCCTGAAGCCTACGGATCAGCTCGGCTCTTGGGTCGTCTCCCTCATCCTCAGCGGATTCGGGCCTCGGCAGAAGCATGCGCGATTTAATTTCCGCAAGCATCGCCGCCATCACCAGATATTCGCTCGCCAATTCGAACTGTAATTCCTCCATCAGCGCGATGTACTGCATGTACTGTTCAGTGATATCCGCGACTTTGATTTCCAAAATATCGAGGTTTTGACGACGGATCAGGTAGAGCAATAAATCAAGTGGCCCTTCGAACGCTTCAAGGATGACCTCCAGGGCATCGGGCGGGATATATAAATCGGCAGGCAGCTCGTTGAAAGGTACCCCACCAACTAACGCGAGCTCACTCTGCCGACGAGGCATCTGGGGAAGGAATTGAGGGTCTGTGGGCGGTGTGACTTCACTCATAGCGATCGGTAGTCGAGGCCCATGACTGATCGAACTTCTTCTAACGTCGCCCTGGCTTGGGTTCGAGCCTTCTCACAACCCTCGGCAATGATAGATCGGACCAAATCGGGATTCTGTTCAAACTGAATGGCGCGTTCCCGCATGGGTTGTTGCTCAGCCAAAATCGCCTCTGCAAGGGGCGCTTTACAGTCGATGCAGCCGATACCCGCCGACCGGCACCCTTCTGATACCCAGTCCCGAGTGGCTGCATCGGAATAAATCTTATGCAATTCGAACACAGGGCAGCGGGCCGGATCACCCGGATCGGTGCGTTTCACCCGCGCTGGATCTGTGGTCATGGTCTTAATCTTTTGCGTCACCGTCTCGGGCTCTTCTCGCAGTGAAATCGTATTGTTGTACGATTTCGACATCTTCTGACCATCAAGCCCGGGCATGACGGCGTTTTCCGTTAAGAGCGCTTGAGGCTCGGGCAATATGATACGCCCACTGCCTTCGGCATAACCCAAAAGTCGATCACGGTCCCCTAGCGATAGATTGCCCGAATCAGAGACCAGCGATTGTGCCTTAGCGAGCGACTCTTCACTGCCCTGCTCCATGTATTTCTTACGAAGCTCTCGATACAAGCTCGCGTTTTTGCGTCCCAATTTCTTAACCGCTTGTTCCGCTGCATCCTCGAATCCAGCGTCCCGCCCAAACAAATGGTTGAAGCGCCGCGCAAGCTCTCTCGTCATCTCCACATGTGGGACTTGATCCGCTCCGACGGGCACTTGCCCCGCGCGGTAGATCAGGATGTCAGAGCTTTGTAAGACCGGGTAGCCGAGAAACCCATAGGTCGCCAAATCACGATCCTTGTTCTTGCTCACTTGGTCTTTAAAGGTCGGCACGCGTTCAACCCAACTGAGCGGTGTGATCATCGATAACAACAGATGAAGCTCCGCGTGCTCTGGCACCCGGCTCTGAATGAACAGCGTGGTTGAACTGGGATTCACTCCGGCCGCCAGCCAGTCGATCACCATCTGCCACACGCTCTCTTCGATACCCCTTGTATCCTCGTAGTGGCTCGTCAGCGCATGCCAGTCGGCAACAAAGAAAAGGCAGTCATATTCGTGTTGCAACTGCACCCAATTCTTGAGCACACCATGGTAGTGACCCAGATGCAGTCGGCCCGTTGGACGCATACCAGAAAGAACGCGTGACTGGGGTTTTTCAATGCTCACAGTGATGATCCGACTTGATAAGCCCGACTTGGGAACGCCGCGTCGTCTTGGGGTAAACGTACGAGCGATGCGGCGCGGGGCAATGACAGAGGCATTGCAGAAGTATACCGGGTGCCGAGGGCGTTTGTCTCAACCCGCGGGCGTTTAAATGCGCATTACCCAGGCTCGTCTTCGCGTACCCGAGACTGAGTTCTGCCTAATCCAGGAAAATGCTGGGCATCGATTCAAATCCTGACCCTGCGTTGTTAGAGGCGCGCACCCTCTCAACGCAAACGGGTATCACCGTTCTCCAGTTGAAACAAAGACACCGATCAG
>JALRJG010000320.1 GCA_023261215.1 Pseudomonadales bacterium
GCCCGACATTGCGGGTCAAGACAAAGCCAACCCGACGGCGATCCTTCTTGCTTCCGCCATGATGTTGGATCATCTGAATTTGAAGGAGGATGCCGAGCGCATCCGACGCGCCATCGAGCGAACCCTCAGCATTGGCGAAATCAAAACGCCCGACCTTGGCGGTCACCATGGGACACGGGCCTATACCGAGGCCTTGATTCAGGCACTTTAACGAGTCAGCGATCGACCGCGAGACCCAAATGAGACCCCCCGGATAAACCTTGGGAACCCGATCCGCCGCCGGTCTCAGCTCAAACGACGTCTTCCCGCAAATCGATCGCGCCGGTTTCAGCGAGCGCGTCGATTTGATCCACCATGCCAAATTCAGCCAGCAGTTGCGCCGTGTGCTCACCAATACTTGGCGCGAATCGGGGTGGTGCTGGATCGGTGGCTGAAAACTTCGCTGCGGTTCGAACTTCACGCATCCGACCCGCGACAGGGTGGTGTCGTTCGTAGAACATCTCCTGTGACATCACCTGGGGATTTGAGTGCAACTCCCCCAGGATCTGAACAGCACTCACAGGCACCTCGTGCTCAGCAAGCGCACCCATGAATTCATTGAGCGACATACCCTGAGTGGCTTGTTCAATCGACGCGTTCAGAACCTCGATATAGGCTGCACGGTTGGTTTGACGAGAAGCCAATTGATTAAACCGAGGATCACTTGCAAGGGCGGTCATGCCCAATGCCGTGCACAGTCCTCGGAACTCATGATCTGACAACGTCATGAGTGCGGCCCAGCCATCGGTGAGAGGCACCAACATGCCAGCAGCACCGACAGGGGGCGCATGCTCGATGTCGTCCCCAAGGAGAATGTCGTCCGCGCCCGCGTCAGGCCAGAGAAAAGCGATCGCCGTGTCGAGCATCGACAGCTCGATGTGTTGACCCTGACCCGTTTTTTCTCGGCAGAAAAGCGCAGCACAGAGCGCCTGGACGCCGGTATAGGCTGTCAATTTATCAAGGATCAGCTGATTCACTTGCTCAGGCCCTTCGCCTCGCTTGAGACCCTGAACATTCGCCATGCCCGAAAACGCCTGAATGATCGGATCATACGCTCGATCACCGGCCCTTGGCCCCGTCTGGCCAAAGCCGCTGATTGAGAGATAGAGCAACCCAGGATTTGCCTTGCTCAGCGTTTCGTAATCCACGCCCAGTCGCTCGACCACGCCTGGCCGAAAATTCTGCACCACAATATCCACATCACGTGCAATCCGCTGCACCACGGCTTGAGACGCCGGCTGGGATAGATCAATCGCGAGGCTTCGTTTGCCTCGATTGAGCATATGGAAAGAGCCAGAGTAACCCCGTCGCTTAGAGCCCACATTTCGTTGAATATCGCCTTCAAGCCGCTCAACTTTAATGACGTCTGCGCCAAAATCGGCCAGCAATCGCGCGGTGAGCGGCCCAGATACCACGGCTGAGAGATCAAGCACTCTCACCCCTGCCAACGGGCCCATACCTTGTTTTTTAGCCATCGTGCGTCCTCATGTGCGATGGCCAAGAGTGCATGTTGGCGGCGGGCATCGCAACACCCATCCACTCCAAGACTGACAACCGGTATCATCATGCTTCCTTCGTCTATCGATTGCCTTATGTCCCGCACCGAACTTTGTTACCTCTCAGCCTGCGAGCAAAAAATCGAGCTGGACCAAGGCAGCATCTCAGCCGTCGCACTGATCGAGGCGCATCTCGAGCAGATTGAACGATTCAACCCAGTCATCAATGCGATTGTGACCCTGGATCCTGAAGGCGCGCTACAGCAAGCAAGCGTCATCGATCAGCGTCGAAAAGCAGGCCAGCCCCTGGGACCCCTTGCCGGGTTACCCGTGGCGCATAAAGACCTCACCCTGACCAAGGGGATGCGGACCACCTTCGGCTCAAAACTCTACAAAGATTTTATTCCCGACCAGGACTCCGCTGTGGTCAAACGACTGCGTGCAGCGGGCGCAATCACCATGGGCAAGACCAATACACCAGAGTGGGGTGCAGGCTCTCAGACATTCAACGACGTGTTTGGCGCGACTACGAATCCCTTTGACCCCACCAAAACGTGTGGCGGTAGCTCAGGAGG
>JALRJG010000321.1 GCA_023261215.1 Pseudomonadales bacterium
CCTGCAACCAACACATCCTCTTCATCGTGCTGGAAAAAGAGCTCAGCCATCTTCAACGTCATTTGAGTTAATTCATCGATCTGGCGTTGATCGCCCTGCATGGACTTCAAAATTCGGGCTCGAATCGTACCCAGGGAGCACCCCGCATAATGCGCGTTAATGTAGTTCGACGACTCTTTCAATCGTTCACTGCTGTGCTCGACTTGAACATGAAGCACTCGATGTTCAACCTCGTGATCATTAAAAACCAAGATTGCGAGAACCCGCCGACCTGCGAGCGGCAGAAACTCAATATGTCTCAAGATCGAGAGCGTCGGTTTGGGTTTGGTTGCGAGCCCCGCCAACTGAGTAATTTCTGCGAGCAATCCAGACGCACTGTGTACCAATTCGCTCACGGTTGAATTTGGATCCAGTCGCCTCTGCCATTGCGTCAAATCCGCATCCTCAACGGCATCTGAAATGGCCAGATGGTTAACGAAGTAGCGATAACCTTGATCTGTCGGCACGCGACCGGCCGACGTATGGGGCGACTTGAGGTAGCCCTGCTCCTCAAGATCCGCCATCACATTGCGGATGGTGGCCGAACTCAGCGGCAAATCCGCCCGTTCGGATAACTTCTTTGATGCCACCGGCTGGCCTTGACTAACATACTCTTCAACAATCGCCTGAAGAACCAGACGCGATCGCTCAGAGCGCAAACTTTCTTCCATGGTTGTTGTTTCGCACGAGACTTTGGTCAATATAGCCTGTCGGCCTTGCCAAAAAAAGCGGATGATTTCGGCTCGTGCTCGCTTAAAAGCCGCGCGATATACTAACCACTTAAATCATCCATTAAGCGCCATGCTCCTTAATCTCAACCTCAAGAATCTAGCCATTGTCGAAGCTGCTCATCTCGACTTTGGGCCAGGAATGACCGCCATTACCGGTGAGACGGGTGTCGGGAAGTCGATCTTGCTAGATGGTCTTTTATTGGCTCTGGGGGGACGAAGCGACTCTCAAATGATCGGTCCTGGAAGTGATCGAGCTGAGGTCATTGCCGAGTTCGACCTCTCGAGGTCCCAAACAACGCAAGCATGGCTCAAGGAGAGAGCACTGGACGAAGACGCGAGCGCCACGCTCTTGATACGCCGAGTGCTGACCAAAGAAGGTCGATCGCGTAACTTCATCAATGGCCGAGCCGTCACTGCCGGCGAACTGAAATCGCTCGCGGAAACGATCGTCGAGATCCACGCGCAACACGAACATCATCGGTTGGGTCAACGATCAGAACAGATCGCTATTTTCGATGGGTTCGCTGGTTGCGATCGCGAGCGCGCTCAACTCGCCGAAGTTTACGAGGCCTGGCGTTCGACCGAGCGGGAAATCAAGTCAATCACTGAAGCTTCTGATGCGAGAGCGAAAGCAAAACAGTTACTCGACTACCAATTAGAAGAACTCGAGGCTTTACAACTCAGCGCTGGAGAGTACGCGAGCCTCAGCGAAGATCAAACAAGGCTCAGCCACGCCGATGAAACCAAGACACAGCTCGCCGATCAGTTGCATCGCCTCACAGCATCGGACGAGAATCTGACCGACGAGCTACGAAGAATCTTGGCTATTCTCCATAGCTTGAGGGACACAAACCTATCACAGTACCTCTCGCCTATTGAATCCGCGGTGATCCAGCTTGAGGAAAGCGCCAGGGATTTAGGGCGGTATGCGGAACAGATCGAAAGTCAGCCGGAGCGGCTCAAGGAGATCGAAAGCAGACTGGAGCGCATCCTCGATTTGTCTCGCAAACACCACTGCGCCCCCGAACAGCTACTCGACACCTGGGCGCAACTTGAGACAGAGCGCTCAGCGCTCTCTCAAACTGAGGCCGATCTCAGCGATCTACGGCTAAAGTGTCAGAGTCTGGAGACTCAATGGAATGCCCAGGCTCAGCAGATTCAAAAGCGGCGCCAAGCCTCGGTCAAACCTTTTCAGAAAACCATCGAGCATCAACTCCAAGCCTTGGGTATGGCAGATGCGAAAATTAAGGTCCTTTTAACGCCCACTGAGGGCTTGAACCTGACGGGGTTAGAGACCATTGAATTCCAAATCTCAACCAATCCTGGCCAAGCT
>JALRJG010000322.1 GCA_023261215.1 Pseudomonadales bacterium
TGCGGCGCAGGGGGCTTCGCAATGCCCTGTGCCTGAGGGCCGGATTGGGTATTTGGATTTGGGTCGAACGCTTTATTGGGCGATCTACACGTCGTTTTCGTGGCCATTCGGTGATCCCAGAGACTGGATCAGTCTGGAGGGCGGGCACTTGGTGGTCAACCGAGACAAGGCACGAGCAGAAGGCGTTGATCCGCAGGAGGTGATTCGCGTGCTAGAAGAAGCGCTCGAGTCAGAGGCTTACGTTGCGGCGGCTTGGCGTGAAGACGAATTGGCAGAAGCCGCCAGTGGCGCCGGGTTGCTCATGGCCAGGAGTTATGTGCCGGGTCGAACAGGCGATCTGCTTGTCCAATTGCACGAAGATTGCCTGATCGATGACTTGGGTACGACGCACGGATCCCTCTACAGCTATGATCGTGATCTGCCTTTGATCTTCTTTGGCCCGAACATCGGTGTGGCGAAAGATCCAGCGGTTGTTGAAACCGTTGATATTGGGCCGACTCTCGCGGATTGGTTTGATGTCCCCATGCCAACAGGATTGGATGGGAAGATTCGGAGTCTGAGCGAATTGCCGGCGCTGGATTAAGCGCGTCGAATCGTCAAATCCTTGACTCGAGAACGTCATCACCGCGCGTCAGCCCGATCGATCGGATTGAACCCATTGCAACGCACCAGGGTGAATTTCAAGGTGGACGGCTCGATATCGTCTGAGCAAGGGCCAGGGTCACCTGGCGAGGAACCTAGAACCTCGCGGGGCACTTAAATCGACCTGGATTGACGACCCTTCCTGTTTGGGGCGATAGTTCGCCTGGAATGAAAGCTGTGATCTCAGCATCCATCCAAGAGGAGTCCATCTCATGAGAGTAGAGTCACTGACACCGCACATCGGCGCCAAAGTATGGGGTATCAATCTCGCCGAGCCCATGACTGATGAGACCTTCGCTAAGATCCATGCCCTCATGATGGACTGGTCCGTCTTGGTGTTTCCTGATCAGGATTTGAGTCAGGAGGACCACAAACGGTTTGGTGCTCGTTTTGGCGCTCTGCACACGCATCCCATGCATCAAATTCGATCAGATATCGATCCGCACATTTTGAAAGTGAAGACCACCAAAGACTCTGCTTACACAGCCGGTGATGGCTGGCATACGGATGTCACATGCGATGAAAAGCCACCGAAAGTCTCGCTTCTTTATATGAAGGAGGTGCCTGAATGTGGGGGTGGCGATACGCTCTATGCGGACATGTACTTGGCTTATGAATTGTTGTCAGAGCCGATGAAGCAGTTCCTCCAAGGGCTCGAGGCGGTCCATGACGGTGGGCTGCCTTACGTGGGCGCGTATAAGTCGACCCCGCCGGAGGGCGGATACCCCGTAAGCACGCATCCTGTGGTTGCCGTACATCCCGAGACAGGACGCCCCGTGCTCTATGTCAACAGTGGCTTCACATCCAGGATCAAAGGGTTATCTGCATTTGAAAGCCGCGCCCTGCTCGACATGCTGTTCAGGCACATTGAGTCTACGCCGAGACTGACGGCGAGAGTGTCCTGGGCGCCCGGAATGCTGACCTTATGGGACAACCGCTGCACGCAACATCATGCGGTATGGGATTACTACCCGCATTCGCGCTATGGTGAACGGGTGTCGGTGATCGCCGATGAACGTCCATCCGCCTTTTCGCAAACGCAGATTCATTAACGGCCTCTTAACCTGAGCCCACCGGGGTTACAAAGCGAGGCGGTGAGAAGGGTTCTTCCGACTTTGCGCTCGCCTGCTCGGCCGCAAAGCCATGTGCAGGGGCGCTCTGGGCCGGAGCCTGAAGTCAGTGAGACAGACGAGCTCAGGTGGAGTACCGACAAAGCATCGTCTATGTCCTGATGCGCGGCATCTTTGAATTTCATTCCAGTCGATAGACTTGAGCAGCGGTCCCATAGAACAACTGATCGCGATCGTCGGCACTCAAGTGCGCGACGATTTTCTTGAGCCCGTTGTAGAGCACCGGATAAGAAATGGAGTATTTGTCTACTGGGAAATTACTTTCCATCATGCAGCGACGTGCGCCGAAGC
>JALRJG010000323.1 GCA_023261215.1 Pseudomonadales bacterium
TGAGGTCTCCGGCACGCAAGTGGATCGACGCTGCGGGAGCGGCGTTCAAGCCATTGCCAATGCCGCCATGATGGTGCAAACCGGTGTTGCGGATGTGGTGATCGCCGGCGGGGCCGAGAGCATGAGCAATGTGGAGTACTACACCACCGGCATGCGCCAGGGCCAAAAAGGCGGCGCCGTGACGCTCCATGACCGCTTAGAACGCGGCCGGGTCCGCTCGCAACCTGAATCTCGGTTTGGTCATATCAGCGGCATGATCGAAACGGCTGAGAACCTCGCCACTGAATACCAAATCAGTCGGGAACAGGCCGATGGCTTCGCCTGCCAGTCCCAGCAGCGTGCGGCAGCGGCCTGGTCTGAGGGCAAGTTCAACGACCACTTGGTATCAATCGATCTTCCGCAAAGAAAGGGCGACCCCATCCCCTTTGCCCAAGATGAAGGCGTACGCGGCGACACGAGTCTAGAGTCGCTAGCGAAGCTTCGCCCCATCATGGGCGACGGCGTTGTCACGGCCGGAAATGCCTCACAACAAAATGATGCAGCCGCCGCCTGCCTTGTGGTTGCGGAGGATCAACTGGAGGCCTTAGGCCTCGTGCCAAGTGCCTTTCTCGTCGGCTGGGCCGCGAGTGGCTGCCACCCAGCGACCATGGGCATCGGCCCCGTGCCGGCGGTGAAAAAGTTGTTCGATCGCACCGGATTGTCTTTTTCAGACATGGACCTTGTTGAACTCAACGAGGCCTTCGCCTGCCAAGTGCTGGCCGTGCTTAAGGGTTGGGGTTGGCATGATCCGGATAAGTTAAACGTCAATGGCTCAGGGATTTCGCTTGGGCACCCGATTGGCGCGACGGGCGGCCGAATTTTGGCGGATATGCTGGCCGAATTGCATCGCCGAGAGGGTCGTTACGCGCTTGAGACCATGTGTATTGGAGGCGGTCAAGGCATTGCGGCCATTTTCGAGCGCGCGGCTTAACGTCGGTTAAATCGGTCGTCAACATGCACCCAACACCCGAACTCATCAACGATTTAAAGGCTGCGCTGCCGGCGGACACGTTTTTGTTTGGCGACGATGTACAGTCGAGAATGGCCGGCATTTGGCGCCAGGACACCATCGCCGCAGGCGTGCTGCTGCGACCCAAAACCACCGCGGAAGTCAGTGTAATCCTCAAGATCTGTCACGCCCATGGCCAATCGGTGGTCACCCATGGCGGATTAACCGGCCTGGTGGAAGGCGCGATCACGAAAACCAGCGACGTGGTGCTCTCAACGGAGCGCATGAACCAAATAGAAGAGGTCTCCGAACTCGAGCGCACCGTCACTGCCCAAGCCGGCGTTGTGCTCCAGACGCTGCAAGAAACGGCGAGCAATGCAGGGCTCATGTTCCCACTCGACTTGGGCGGTCGAGGCTCGTGCACTATCGGCGGCAACATTTCGACCAACGCAGGCGGCAACCGGGTGATTCGCTACGGCATGATGCGCGACATGGTGCTCGGGCTCGAGGTCGTGCTGGCCGACGGAACCATTATTTCCGCAATGAATCACATGATTAAGAACAATGCGGGCTACGATCTAAAGCAATGGTTTATTGGCACTGAAGGGACTCTCGGAGTCGTCACCCGCGCCGTTTTGCGGTGTCGCGAAGCGCTCGGAAGCGCGCCCACCCTCCTGGTAGGTGTTCATTCCTTCGAGCAGCTAATGCAGTTTCTCAAACACGCCGATCGGACTTTCAGCGGGCATCTCTCAGCTTTCGAAGTGATGTGGCAAAACTATTATCAGTTGGTGACCGATGACGTGGCTGGCAATCAGGCGCCATTGTCCCAAGACTATCCCTACTACGTTCTGGTCGAAGCCATGGGCGCTGAAGCAGAGGTTGCACTCACCCTACTTGAGTCGTCGCTTGAGCAGGGCTTGATTGAAGATGCCGTCATCGCGCAGTCAGAGGCACAAAGACAATCGCTTTGGGCACTGCGAGACGATGTGGCGCAAACCTTCCGACATGGCACGGTGTATTTGTTCGATGTGAGCCTGCGGTTACCCGATATGGAGGCTTAT
>JALRJG010000324.1 GCA_023261215.1 Pseudomonadales bacterium
GTCTCGATGCTCGCGCACGGGGAAGACACCAAAGATATGCCACCCTTCCAGTATCTGGGTAATTTGTTGCTGTTGATCGTGGGGGGCAATGACACGACGCGCAACACCATGAGCGGCAGTGTTTATGCACTCAATCAGTTCCCCGAGCAATACGATAAGTTGGTCAAGCATCCTGAGCTTATCCCCAACATGGTTGCCGAGGTGATTCGTTGGCAAACCCCCCTGGCCTACATGCGCCGCACGGCCAACATTGATTGCGAAGTGGGCGGTAAAGCCATTAAAGCCGGTGATCAAATGCTGATGTGGTATGCCTCGGGTAACCGGGACTCAGCCGTGTTTGAAAATGCTGATGTACTGGACATCGAGCGGAAAAATGCGCGCCAGCATCTCTCTTTTGGATTTGGTATTCATCGGTGTATGGGTAATCGATTAGCCGAATTACAGCTTCGAGTTCTGTGGGAGGAAATCCTTGCGCGGTTTGAGAAGATCGAAGTCCTAGAGGAGCCGAGCCGAACCTTGTCCTCCTTCGTGAAGGGCTACACCTACATGCCGGTGCGCGTGAAAAGAAAAGCCTAGGATTTTTAGTGTAGACCACCCTCGTGGACGATAGGGGATCTCTGAGTCGCTATCCGCCTCAGTGTCCCAGCGGTCCGCGTCCCAGTCTTGAGTGGGATGAGCGTGAAGCTGGGCGCCACGTTCGCGCCCGCGGGAATGGTCAGCCGAGCCCAGGGTCCGCCGTGATCTTGAATTCAGCGTTCGTTCGACCTGGTGAGGGAGTGGGTTCAGGTTGAACGACAAGGATTCGCTAGGAGGCGTCGTCGTTCAAAAGCTTTCTGGCAAAGGTTGCGCAGTCTTCAGCCGGGCTCCAAAACCAGCCTTTGGGATCCCATGCTCGGCCGCATGCCATGTACACACATTGACCGTATGCTGCCTTTGCTTGTTCAAGGTCGCCCAGCTCGTGCAATGACCGGGCCTTGGCCCAAAGCGCCATTGAAACATCGTTCATAAGGTAATTTTCTTGAATCTTTGCCTTGGTTTTCTTGGACACGCGGCCCGTTCTTGGGCATTTCACACCTTCATCAAACATGCTTTTTTGGGCCTGGCCTGCTTCGGGTGCCCAGATATCAAAACACGCATCGACGGTTTGAACCGCACCAATGAAGTCTTGGTTCGCGTATTGCGTGACAGCCTCGGTCGCCCAATAGGCGGAATCACCCAGCGTCGCGGATTGCGATAAACAAGGAGAAGGTGACCCCTGATCTTCGTCGGCGCTCGTATAGGGGGCTGAGCAGCAGACTAGAATAAGGCAGCATCGAATAAGGGGGTGTTTGTATCGCATCAGGGGCCTCCGTGGTGAGAAGTTGTAGCCAGTTGTTGAATGCGGTGCAAGGCGGGTCACCTTTGAGCGGGGGATAGGCTCCCTTCGTCTCGCTTCGCCGTGGGCTCACTTAGGGGTCAAGCGCGAGCGATCCTTGCGCGGTAGCAGTTTCGGCTGCTTTGGACGAAACGTGATGCTTTCTCTTCGGCCGGCCAAATCGTCGTGCGCTACGACTGCCATGTTTTGCCACGATGGTCTTCGCGTGCTCTCGGTGTTGATCGGAACGTCGGAGTGCGTAGATTTTTCCGGCTGCCGATCGTCGTGCCTCGGATTCTAAAACGATCGGCGGTGGGTAGGCGCGTGATGAACTCGGATGCTTCCAAGGCTCGTGAATATGATCAGCGTGTGCGAGTTCTGGGACCCACTGTCGAATGAACAGACCATCGGGATCATGATCGAGACCTTGCTTGATCGGGTTGTAGATCCGAACGGCATTCATGCCTGTGGTCCCTGATTGCATCTGAACTTGACTGTAATGAATCCCAGGTTCGTAATCTGCGAAGAGACTCGCGAGGTAAGGTGCGGTGACACGCCAATCAAGCCACAAGTGGTAACTCGCGAAGCTCACCAGCATGGCGCGCATCCGAAAGTTGAGCCATCCCGTGGCTTTGAGGTAGCGCATACAGGCATCGACCATGGGGTAACCGGTGCAACCTTCCTGCC
>JALRJG010000325.1 GCA_023261215.1 Pseudomonadales bacterium
AGAACACATCGATCTTCATGAAGTCGAGGCCGACATCGGTTAAGCGGCCGATCTCGGTCATTTGGTGCCCCATGTGTTCGATGCCGGTCTTGACGCCATACTGACGCGCGGTGGCGCAGAGTTCGTTGAAGGCGCTCAAGTACCTAAAGGCCATGGCCTCATTGATTTGGATATGCAGTAAAGGGTGGTGGCCACCCGCGCGATTAGATAGAGTATTTTCGAACCAAACCTTGAACTCTTTCTCCCGAATCGCCTCTGATGATAGTTTCACCGCGATTGGCTCATGGGTTGCATCGATATGATCGAGCGCGAGCTCCACGGCCACTCGATCCATAGCCTCCATCATGTTGAGTCGCGTGATCCAGGGCAGGAATTGACCACCATTCAAAAGCTCGCTTGGGCGCTGCAAGACCAGCGTTGCCTCTTGATGCAACAAGGTGCCGTCGAGCCTCGCGACCGGTGAAGGCACCAGCCCAAAGAGCTTCTGATCAAAAGCCTCTTTGAAGATATCGCGCCAGCCTTCCATTTCCTGGGCGGCAAATGTGGCATCACCGTTGCCCATAAAGGCGACCTGCAGTCCTGAGGCGCCCGCTTCATCGACTTCGGTCAATGCGCCATCCAGTGCGGACAGTAACCCACCCACAGGATCCAGCGGGTTGAAGTAGATGGCCGAAACCGGCACTGCGGTGGCGTCTTGCATGCCGTGCTGCGTGAGCACTTTAATCGCTTGCTCTTGGAGTTCGCGCCCAACGGATTCGGGATCGTTGATGCTCGCCATTAAGATGCGAATTTCATGACTTTGCGGCGCGCCGTTGATCGTGACGGTAAACGTGAAGCTCGTTCGACCCTCCACACCAATATCGCTCTGGTAGACAATGCGGCCTTCACCCACATGGGCGACATCGCCAATATCAGGCGCTTGGGTGATTTGAATGCTGTCGGCGGCTTCGAGGTCAGCCTCTTTCAGAACTTGAATGTGGATCGAGGGCCGCGCCATGGCTTGACCGCCTTCGCCTCGTGGTTCTTTGGAGCGATCGGCTTCGATTATTTCAAAGTCGCCCTCACTATCGACGTAAATCTTTGAGCGCTGTTTGAGCGCTGGTGCGAGCACCATAAAGTCGGAGCCATTCAGGCGCGACCCGGTCCAACCGCCGTTGATGTTGAGCAGCCAGCGCACGGCATCGCCAAAGTCCGCCAGCATGTCATCGACCTTTTTATAGCCGAACTGCTGGTTCAATTCGATGAGTTGGCTAAAGCGCAAGATGGCCAGCGCCCCTGAGCCGGATGAGTCGTCGCGCTGGAGCGTTGAGCGGAACACCGTCATAAAGTGATCGCGATTGAGCAGTTTGGTGACCTTGTCTTCCTGCAACTCTTGGCGGTATCGATTCAAGGTCTCGGCTTCTTGGTCGAGCATGGCTTTCACGCGATCAGCCAGGGTGTTAATGGCCACCACCACACGCTTGAATTCAAAGGTGTAGGGTTCTGGCGTCTTGATGAATCGCCTTTCGCCCAGGGCGTTGGCTTGGTTCACCACGCGATCAAGCGGTTTGAGTAAGCGCTTGAGCGCATAGTTGGTGAGCAGCCCCGTCAACACCGCGGCAATGAGGAAGAGGATCGTCAAGCGGACGGAGCCTTCCCACAACTGGGTGTATACCCCTTCGACCGGGGTTGTGAGCGATAAATCCCCCAAGGGCGTCCAGCCTGCCTGAACGCTGGCGGTGCCGGGCAATGGGTCGATGGGGAATGCGTTTTTAAACCACTCGGGCGCCGAACCTATTTTCTCTGGTGCTTCATCAACAAAAAGCGCATCACCCTCGGGCGAGATCAGTTTGATCGACTTAAAATGCCCTTGATCGATGATGGGTTTCAGCCAAGTCTCCAAATGGGGTTTATCGCATTCGATTTGGGCGCATTCACTGTTCAGGAGCAGGGTCAGCAAGTTCGCGTAGTTCTGGTTGTGGCCGCTCACCGAGCGCTCGGTATAGTTCTGGGCCGACTTACTCGATATCACGACGCTGCCG
>JALRJG010000326.1 GCA_023261215.1 Pseudomonadales bacterium
GTGAAGGGCGGGCGCGCCAAAGGCGTTGCGCTCAAAAATGGCGATGAATATTTTGCCGACATCATCGTGTCTAACCTTGATCCCAAACGCACGTTTTTGGATATCACCAATCCCAAAGATCTTCCAGAGGACGTGATTCAAAAAGCCAAAAACTTCAAGATTCGAGGGTCATCCGGCAAGCTCAACATCGCCCTCGACGGCCTCCCGGTCTTCAACGGGCTCGATCCATCAAACCGGTTGATGCAAGGTGATCTGCACTTCAGCGACTGTCTTGAACGC
Organism: Pseudomonadales bacterium; assembly: GCA_023261215.1. Lineage (GTDB taxonomy): Bacteria > Pseudomonadota > Gammaproteobacteria > Pseudomonadales > Azotimanducaceae > UBA9926. The sequence continues at coordinate 280 of JALRJG010000326.1, forward strand.
CAAGAACGCGCTTACGACGATTGGAAAAACGGGACATGGTCGAAAGATCCTTACCTCGACATGATGATCCCATCTCTTACGGACCCAACCATGGCACCACCCGGCAAACACATGATGTCGGTGTTTGTGCAATATGCGCCGCCTAAGATTGAAGGTCGCGACTGGACCGACGAAGACAAAGACGGTTTTCAGAAATCGGTCATCGATCAGATTTCGAATTACAGCCCCAACTTCAAAGATCTCATTTTGCATGTGGAGTGCCGAACACCCCGGGAGATCGAAGCGGAAGTCGGCCTCACCGAAGGCAACATTTTCCAGGGTGAACTCACCTTCGATCAGTTGCTCTTTAACCGCCCCTTCCCCGGTTACGCCCAATACAGAGCCCCTATTAAAGGGATGTACATGTGCGGTTCGGGCACCCATCCCGGTGGGGGCGTGATGGCAGCACCTGGCGCGAATGCGGCGCGGGAGATTCTCCGAGATCTCAGCAAACCCAACCCAGTGCCTGGAGGTTACGCCGATGACTAATTTCGATGCCATCATCATTGGTGCGGGCCATAACGGACTCACGGCCGCGGCTTATCTCGCCAAAGCAGGGAAATCTGTGGTCGTGCTCGACGGCCGAGATCAACCGGGCGGGTGCGCCAGCGCGAAAACCCTTGGCGCCGGATTCACCGTGTCTGACTGCGCCCAATGGTTAACCCAGTGGGATAACAACGTGGCCAACGATTTGGCCCTGGAGCGCCATGGTCTAGCCCTCGGTCAAGCCAAGCGAACCATTGCCCTGCAGGCCTCGGGGGATCACCTAACCCTGACGCAAGACAGTGTCTCCGGCGCCGGTATCACGCCCACCGACCAAGCCGCGTATCGGGCTTTCAAGGCACAAATGCGCAAATTCACGGCACTCATGAACAAGGCTTACCAAACGAGAGCGCCGATGCTGGTTGAACATAACTGGACCGACAGAATCACGCTGATGAAGTTAGGTTTGGGCATGAAGCTCATGGGCCGCGCCAACATGCAAGACCTCATGCGCATCATCATGATCAATATCTACGACGTGATGAATGAGCATTTTGACCACGAAGGGCTAAAAGGCGCGCTTGCGCTGGATGCCATCACAGGCACCAACATGGGACCGCGATCCCCCAACACCGTCTTCAGTTATCTGCATCGCCTTATCGGCGAGCAGTTTGGCTTCACTGGCCCCAAGCAAGTCATGGGCGGCATGGGACGTCTTGGCGAAGCGCTGGCCGCAGCCGCAAGGGCGCAGGGTGCAGACATTCGACTCGGCGCCCGAGTCTCGCGCATCGACAAAACAGACGACCGAGTGACGGGCGTCACGCTAGACTCGGGTGAATCGCTCACCGCCAAAGTGGTCGTATCCAGCGCGGATCCAAAAACCACCTTCAGAGATCTTCTGGGCTATCAGCATCTTGAAACCGGTATGGCGCGCCGCGTGGAGCACTTCAGAACGCGAAGCGGCACCGCGAAATTGCATCTCACGTTAGACGACCGGCCGACGTTCACCGGCGTGACCGAGGCGGATCACGGCGAGCGACTGATCATCGCACCCACAATGGATGCGATCGAGACGGCGTTCAATCCTATGAAATACGCCGAGTGCGGTGATCAGCATGTGTTCGACATCAGCATACCCACCATCGAAGATCCTGCGCTTGCGCCCGCTGGCCAACATACGCTCACAGCGCTGGTGCACTACCTGCCCTATCA
>JALRJG010000327.1 GCA_023261215.1 Pseudomonadales bacterium
GCCCGACACCTGAGCCTGCTGGATGCGACTGACCTTGCGCTCCTGATCCATGTTCACGCCATAGACCATGACACCCTGCGTGCTATAACTCGACGCGAGCATCGCGGGTGTCATGACTCGTTCACTCCAAGCAACCACACTGTCATCCGCATCAAGGGAGAATCGAATCTCGTCCGGCTGATCCAGGTAGAGCGCCGGATCAAAGCGATCCCGCCATCCCTGTCGATAGATTTGTGCCTCGCCTTCCAGGGTCTCAGTCAGACTTTCGACCATGATCCGCGTGACGCCCATCATGAAACCATCCATCAAAATCATGATCACGAGGGCCGAGACAAGAAGCAGACACGTGAGAGAAGTCCGACGTTTGTTACGCAGGATGTTTCTTAACGCCAGACGAAGAATCAACATCAGTAGTGCCTCATGGCTTCAACCGGCTTCACGCTCGCGGCACGAAGACCCGGCGGTAGGCTCACCACCAGTGCAGAGATGAATATCAGGCACATCGGCATCAAAAAGACATAACTCGATAGCATCCCCCGGTAATGGGAAAAAGCCACCCCGCCCATATCGATGGGTTCAGGTAATTCGAAACCGACTTGGGTGAACCAATAGATGAGCGGCAGAACCGATATCAGGCCCATCAAAATAGCCGAGGCCGACAGCATCATGGTTTCTAGCGCAACCAGTCTGACCAATCGAGTCGGACGGCAGCCCATGGCGCGAAGGACCCCAAACTCTCGCGTTCGCTCTAACACGGACATGAGAACCGTGTTCAAGACCCCAATGAAGACGAGAAAAATAATCATGAATAAACCGAATTGATTTCCCTCTCGGTCCGCCTGCATGGTTTGGAAAAAGGTTGCCTCAATCTCCTGCCAGGGCGCGACATCGAATTCCGGCAAAGTTGACTGAAGCATCGCAGCCTTTGATCGAGCGCCACTGATGTTTTCGAGCCGAAGCGCAATCTCATGCACGGCATCGCCCAGAGACAAAAATCGCTGCGCGGCCAAGATGGGCAAATACACCGTCATCCGATCAGCCGATTGCTCATTGCCCACCAAGCCGATCACCACATACTGATCATTGGCAATGCTGCCGTCGGCCCCCTGACCGATAAGAATGAGGGGATCGCCGAGCCCAATATCCAGCGCGCGCGCGATGCCCACCCCAATAAGCGCGGGTGCGACCTCTTGATTCTCTGACGGAAACTCAAGAGACGTCTTGGGGAAATAGGCGCCTTCCGTCACCTTGTCTTGGATATGCGTCACCGTGGGTTCAAGCGCTGGATCGATACCCACGATCTGCACAGGCGATGACTTCTCGTCCCCATAGGCGAGCGCAGCCGTCAGAATCCTCGGTGCGACACCCACGACATCAGGTGGCACCTGGAGCGTTTCGAGCAGTTCGCTCGCCGGCTGGAGCACACGTTGCGTTCTTGGCCGCTCCCGGTAGTCCAACGCATGAATTTGAACGTGCCCAACCCGGTCACGAGTGAACAGCTCAATCATGTTGCCGTAGCTGCCCTCAATGAGAGAAACAGCGAACGTAATCAGAAAATACCCGCCAGCGATCGACAAACCCGTCAAAATCGAGCGCCGCCGCTGACGTAGAAGATTTCGCCACGCCAACTGGAGCTCGAGCACTATCGCCTCCGCTTGAGATATTGCAGGGTGAACACCTCGTCAGGCACCGCAACATCAAGCGCAAGCGAATCATAGCGGATGATCGTTTGATGCCCCTCCTTTCTCAGCGGCGTCATGGTCATTTTCGAGGGCAAAGCGCGTGCGCCGAACTGCTTCACCTCAGAGAACTCAAGCGTTCTGACCGCTTCACCGCGCTCATCAAAATAGGTTTGCATACGCGGAATGAGCGGCGATTTCTCGATCACGTAATCGATTCGCCCCCACACGGTCACGGTGTCCTCTTTGGGGGTCAGCGAGACAAAATATTGGGTCTCGCTATCGGTCAGCGTGAGGTCATACAGATCGGTTAAGGATGATTGCTTC
>JALRJG010000328.1 GCA_023261215.1 Pseudomonadales bacterium
GTTATCCATGAAACCGTCGTAATCGATCTTGGTGCCGAATATTTTGAGGGCCACGTTATCCGTGATGGGCGTGTTGACCACCAATCGCGCCTCGCGCTGCCCATCTTGCCCTCCGGTCAGCTTGAACTTACCGCCCCACTCGCCGGTTGGGCGACTGCGCACCACATTGATTACGCCGCCGACCGTGTTCTTACCGAACAGCGTGCCTTGGGGACCACGGAGAATTTCTACCCGCTCAAGGTCGAAATTCTCGAGAACCTGACCCGCCAACGTGCCGAGATAAATACCATCGATCACCACGGCAACCGGCGCATCGAACGAGTTATCGTCAGATCGCGTCGGGCTAATCCCACGGATATTAATGTTCGCTCCGCTACCTCCACGGGACCCATCGGAACCAAAAATCAAATTAGGCGAATATCCGTTCAGATCGCCCAAGTTTCGAATCGAAGAATTTTCCAGCTCTTGAGTGAGCGCTGTAATCGCAATCGGAATGTCTTGTGCTGATTCCTCTTGCTTTCGAGCCGTTACGACGACTTCCTCCAACACTGCGCTCCGCTCACTGGCTGCGAGCGTCGGCAGACTCATCGCACCCAATACGGCGCCCATCGTCAGCCCGGTGACCAGGCCTAAGGTTCCCATTTTCCGCATGTTTAAACCCCCATTTTAATCTCGAGCATCACTGCCCTTCCCTTGAGAAGACGAACGCGCTGCATTAACCCTTGGGTACAAACTGCAACGTCGTTTGCCCTTCTGCCAAACTCAAATAACTCGCTGATTCCAGACGATTATTCAAGCTTGGATAGAAAGCATCCTGCTTTGCTCAAAACACCTTAATCCATCGCTAAAAAAAAGCAAGCATGACGGTTTGATCCTGTCATCGATAACGGCAACGTCGGATGGTACCCAAGAGGTCACGCCCTGAAGATCGAGCTTGGCGCACCTTGGCGAGCCCAACATGATAGAGTGTTACTGCATCGTCCAGTGCATGAGCCGACCAACTCAGCAAAATGCATTCGACATTTCATTGATCAAGGAGGATCCTCTCATGTCAGACGTTACCATCCCCAAGTTTGGTGAACTCCTGGGCCCCCTGCTCTCGCAAGTGCCGCCCGCCGCTTACCCCGGGTTCTTAGCCCGGCTAGAGCGAAGCGCTGCGGCTCGCTATCGAGCATGGGCTGAAGCGATCCCTGAGCATGCGCAAGGGCTACTTGCCTGCGCCGGTAGAGAGGATGAAATCGCAGACCGAATCGAGGCGATTCTCCCCGTGCCTGCCGAGCACGAGGCGCTGGTCTGCGACTTACTGCCCAAGACCATCGACGTTTACTATGAAGCCTTCTCGGCCTATTCCCCCTGGGAGCAACTGGCAATTCAGGCGGATGCTGAAAAACAAGGGTCTGCGGCCTGGCCGAATTTGATTCCAGCCTTCCCAGCGCACGAGGCAGAGTTGAATGCCTTATCGAAACTGGAGCTCGAGAGTGGTGCTTACTTGGACCAATTACTCGCAGATCAGGCGGCTTAATAGTCCCGCTCACGCAATCCCACTCGCGTCCGGTCGCGAGGCATGTCATCCGCTAACGAGGTGAAGCCGGCTGATCCCATTCAGCAATCGCTAGATCAGCCGGGCCTCTATTCGGAATCAAGCACTGAAAGCACTACTCTGGGTTGCCGCTAAATGCAGGTAGTAAGTCGTCCACAGGAGACCAGGCCTCTGCCGATGCTCGCCAATAACTGGAGGTGATCTCCACCCAACGGCTGTCGTCTAGGCTGCCGGCTTTAATGAACTTGAGCGAGGGCTGCTCGGCGACGTAACTGAGCACCGGCGAGCCGCAGTTTCCACAAAACCCCCGCGTCACGTGACTGCCTTCGGACCCCACCACCGTATAGGTCTTGGGCTCGCCCTTCACCGTCAGCGCGTCCGCAGGGATGAAAAGAATGGTCGCCTTGCCGCTACCGGTCGACCGTTGACAGTCCTTGCAATGACAATGGTGTGCCGATAT
>JALRJG010000329.1 GCA_023261215.1 Pseudomonadales bacterium
AAGTTACCTAGAATGATCAATGTCAATACAGGTCGAGTTCATACCAGTTATAATCAAGCGGTTGCAATTACCGGTCGACTCGCAAGTTCAGAGCCTAATCTACAAAATATTCCCATACGCACTGAGGAGGGCCGTCGAGTTCGTAAAGCCTTTATTACCGCGCCTGGTTCGATCCTAGTGGCTGCTGACTATTCCCAAATTGAACTTAGGATCATGGCGCACTTGTCCAAAGATGAAGGATTGTTACGGGCCTTCAATGAGGGGCTTGACGTTCATCGAGCGACGGCCTCGGAGGTCTTTGGTACAACGCCCGATACGGTGACCACAGATCAGCGACGCAGCGCCAAGGCGATTAATTTTGGGCTGATTTATGGGATGTCAGCTTTCGGGCTGTCCAGACAGCTCAATATCTCTCGGCAGGACGCGCAAGATTATATTGATCTTTATTTTGAGCGTTATCCTGGCGTTCGCAGCTATATGGACGACACCCGAGCACAAGCGGCAGAGCAAGGGTATGTTGAAACGTTGTTTGGTCGACGGCTTTACCTGCCGGATATCAAAGCGGGGAACTTTCAGATGCGTCAAGCGGCCGAGCGCACGGCCATTAATGCCCCTATGCAGGGCAGCGCGGCGGATATCATCAAACTGGCCATGCGGTCAGTGCAGGCTTGGTTGGAGGAATCGTCGCTAGCGACGCGCATGATTATGCAGGTTCATGATGAATTGGTGTTCGAAGTGCCAGAGGAAGAGCTCGAGACTGCAGTGGCTCATATTCAGTCGCTGATGAGTTCGGCGGCACAACTGTTGATCCCGCTAGAGGTTGAGGTGGGTCAAGGGGTTAACTGGGAGGAAGCGCATTAGTCAAAGATTATTTTTATATTGATTGGAACTTTTTGGGGAAAGGTGAGTCAGAGAAGTTGTAACGCCTTTAGGCAGCAAACTTCGGTATTTCCCCATTTAGCCGAAGTCCCTAGCCCTGGTCATGATCCCCGTTGTGACCAGGGTTTTTTTTGCCTTGAGGCCAAGAAAGGCCGCGCCATCGGCCGGGTCATTCAGATGACCTGAGCTATCCTTGTATCTCCACATCTCCGGGTAATCATGAAGCATGGGCTGCTGGCTCGAGTCTGTCGAGCGCGTGCTAAAACGGGGCTAAAAGCCGATGGATCCTAATCGAATCGCGGGTCGCAGGCTGAGCACTGTGATACGGCTGAGTCCTTCCCGTCTGTCATTCGCCGATGAATCATGTCACCCGGTGCTTGGCATTTGATGATGACTCGTGATGTCCGCAGGCAATCTTCCGATGGGCGTCAAAGCACTGAGGTTCGTTATAGAGGGTCACGGAGGTCGATAGTGCAAATGGGGTCTTGGTAGCAAATCGAGAGGGACTTAACGTCAAACCCAAGTTTCGCGAAAGCGATGAGTGAGAATCTTGGTGCGACGCGCCTTCTTGAAGCCGGCACCCACCACCACTTAGACGGCGTCTTGGCCGCTCGAGTCAATGGCGGTTTGAAACCACCCCGATAGGGTCCCTCTCAGTTCGTCTAAACCCAGACCGCTGGTTGCCGAGAAGAGCTGAGAAGATCCGACGGCGCTGCTTTCACGCTGAAACCGAAAGAGCGCATGTTGGCTTTGGTTCTTCGATAACTTATCTGCCTTGGTCAGCAGCACATGGAGATGAAGACCGGCTGTCTTGGCCCAATCGATCATTGCTAAGTCAAAGGGTTTGGGTTCGTGTCGACTGTCGACGAGGAGTACCAGCCCGATGAGGCTCGAGCGGCTTCTCAGATAGTGGTCCAGATGTTGTTGCCAAAACTGTTTTAGCGACTGCGGGACTTTAGCGTAGCCATAGCCTGGCAAATCGACCAAACGCCGATTGTCATCGAGGGCAAAGAAATTGATGAGTTGGGTTCGCCCCGGGGTACGACTGGTCCTTGCAAGACGCTTTTGTTGAGTCAGTCGATTCAGCGCGCTGGATTTGCCGGCGTTTG
>JALRJG010000032.1 GCA_023261215.1 Pseudomonadales bacterium
CGCAGAAAATTGAAAGTTTTTACCGATCGGTGCCGGTGACATTTTTCGTTTCCGAATCTTCGTCTCGCGCTCATTATCATGTGCCCCTGCTGCTGAGTCCTTTCGGATATAGCACTTATCGAGGCAGTTAAGGTGGATCGTGCGATTCGGGCAAAAGCGCTGCACTTTCCAGGTTCGAACGCTGGGTCGATGACCTATTTCGATGACGGTGTGTTGCTGATCCGCGATGGCACAGTGGTTGATTTCGATGACGCGTCGAGGCTCGAGTCCAAGGGGTTTGATCTAGGCCAATGTGAGTCGTACCCGGAACACCTACTGATGCCGGGATTCATTGATCCTCACATTCATTTTCCGCAATGGGATGTGGTGGCGTCTTTCGGCACGCGTTTACTTGAGTGGCTTGAAACCTACACCTTCCCCGCCGAGCGCCGTTTCGCTGATCCAGAATTTGCTGAAGTTGCTGCCGAAGAATTTTGTGATGGTCTACTCGCCGCTGGAACCACCACCGCAATGGCTTATTCAAGCAGTCACGCGGTGGCGACGGAAGCCTTGTTTCGGGCCGCAGAGCGGAGATCGATGAGGCTTTTGACGGGCAAAGTGTTGATGGATCAAAACGCCCCGGATGGTGTGCGCGATGTTATGCCAGCCGCTATTTCCGAAAGCGAAGCGCTTTTAAAGGCCTGGCACGGCCGGGGACGTTTGGGATACGTCATCACGCCCAGGTTTGCTGGCACCTCGACGCCAGAACAATTAAGCGCGGCGGGCGAATTATTTGCTCGATACCCCGATGCCTGGGTACAGACGCATCTCTCAGAAACGATCGAGGAGATCAATTGGACGGCATCGATCCATCCATCAGCAAAAGATTATTTCGGCATTTACGAAGATGCGGGTTTGGCGAATGCTCGCGCGATGATGGGCCACTGTATTCATCTGACAGCAGAGGAAATCCGTCGGATGGCAGGCTCGGGGGCGGCCGCAATTTTTTGCCCAAGTTCCAATCTCTTCTTAGGCAGTGGCTTGATGCCTTACGAGCGTCTCATGGAAGCAGGCATCCCGGTTGGGTTGGCGTCAGATGTGGGCGGTGGACCGCAAATTTGCTTGCTGCACACCATGGCGGATGCCTATAAAGTGCTGCAGCTCCAGGGCTATCCCTTGTCCGCCAAGGAAGCCTTTTTTCAGGTGACCAAGGGTAACGCCCAAGTGCTTCAAATTGACTCATTTGTCGGGGATTTCACACCCGGGAAAGAGGCCGACTTTATTTTGATTGACCCCGAGAAGAGTCCGGAGGTGAGCCGTCGAGTTGCGAGAGCCCAGACCATCGACGAGAGGCTGTTCGCGCTCATGATGTTGGGTGATGCGCGTGTGATTGCCCAAGCGTCAACATTGGGCCAGTGTCGAATATCAAAGAGATCGGAGGGCACCTGATCATGGAGGGTTATGGGCTCGAATGGCTGGAGCTTGTTGGCCGGTGGTTGCACTTGCTATTCGGAATCGCGTGGATTGGCGCTTCGTTGCATTTTGTTCGGGTGGATCGTGGGCTAGTCGCGCCGTCGTCGGAAAGCGACGAGCGGCAAGGCACCTTCTGGGCCATTCATGGTGGTGGCATTTACGAGTTCACGAAATACAAAGGGGCACCGGCGGTTTGGCCGAGCGAGCTTCATTGGTCCAAGTGGGAAGCCTATAGCACCTGGCTGAGTGGTGTGTTGCTGCTCTTTTTGGTTTATTACGTCAAAGCTGAAGCCTATTTGTACGGCGAATTGGAACTTTTGCACACGCCGGTACGGGCCGTGATGGCAAGCATGGCTCTAATTGCGGGGTCGGTTCTGGTTTATGAGGGCCTTATTCGGAGTGCTTTGCCCGCAAGGCCCGCGGTCCTGGCTTGGGTAATGGGCGGACTTGTCTTAGGACTCAGTTTTCTGAGTCTCACTTTGTTCGCGCCCCGGGCTGCTTTTATCCATGTGGGTGCGGTCTTGGGTAGCATCATGGTGGGAAACGTTTTTTTTGGCATTATTCCCGCTCAAAAGGCGTTCGTAGCGGCGGTGCAGCAGGGCCGAGCGCCTGATCAAAGTCGTGCTGACAAAGCCAAGCAGCGTTCGTTTTTCAACAATTACTTTACGCTGCCGGTGCTTTTCTGCATGGTGAGCTTGCACTTTCCCATGGTCTATCAGCATGAGCTAGCGGGTGTGAGCCTGTTTTTGATCATGCTCGCAGGCGCGCTGGGTCGGCATTTTTTTAATTTGCGACATGTTGGCCTGCACCAGCCCATCTACCTGGCGGCTGCGGCTTTAATCCTCATGGGTGTGGCCTGGTTGATCCAGCCGCGTTCGATCGAAGTTGAGGCAGACACTCAGTTGAGCGCCGATCCCGTCGAGGCAAGGCAAGCAAAGGCCGAATTAGAAGCGGAGGTGATGGCCCTCGTTAATCTGCATTGCGTGAATTGTCATGCGGATCAACCCACTTACCCAGGATTTTCGAGCGCGCCCGCAGGGCTGTCCTACGAATCCCTTGCGATGCTCAGAGCACAAAGTGCAAGAGCCATGACGGCGATTCAATCTGGCTATATGCCACTAGGCAATCTAACTCAGCTTTCCAAAGATGATCGCGCGAAGCTTGTCCGTTACTTGGCAACCGAGGGTTCTGCGCCATGAGTCAGTCCATCAGTTTTGATCCTGGTTGGGTCGAAGAATCACGATCTGAAATGCCCTCGCGCCTGGATCGGGCACTCCGCGAAGATGGGTTCGTCCAGCTTCATTGCGCCGACTTTGATTGGCGACTCACACGGCGCGTGTTTGACCAAGCGAACTGGTTTTTTGGTCAAGCGCTTGAGTTCAAGCAGACCTTTGCTTATGGCAGTGCGGCGGAGAATTTTGGTTTTCAAGGTTTGGGCGACGAAGCGCTGGACCCAACCACCGGGGTCCCTGATGTGAAAGAAACCTTCACGATGCGTAATGTGGTCCATCGCGAGGTTGATGACCATCGTTGGCCATCGACAGATTTTCGACAAACGATGGTGCAGTTTTACGGCACATGCTTCGGCTTGGCATCGAGTTTGATGCGCTGCATCGCGGCGATTGGCAGTTTACCCGAGGATTATTTTGTCTCGGCTCACACAGGTGAGAACGTGACCTTAAGACTGCTCTATTACCCAGGTTCCGTTGGAGGGCAGCCTTCGTTTGGGTCGGGACTTGGTCGTTTCGCAACCCCAGAGATCCTGGCAGGTGCCCATACCGATTACGGGATGATGACGCTGCTTTTCCAGGACGACGTGGGCGGGTTACAGGTGCAGTCGATGGATGGGTCTTGGCTGGACATCGTGCCTCAGCCCCAGTCGGTGATCATGAATACGGGTGATCTGATGGCGCACTGGAGTAATGATCGCTTTCCGTCGACCAGTCACCGAGTTCGGCGTAATGCCGATGTGGCGCGATTGTCGATCGCTTTCTTTTGCGATCCGGACTCAAAGACAGAAATTGATGTGTTGCCTGGGTTGAAAGAGGAAGGTCGTGAAGTGCGCTATGTGAAGACCACCGCAGGTGAGCACATTCATCGCAAACTGGTCGCGACTCACGCAGCGGCCGCAGGCGCTCGCGCCAAGGGTTCAGTCGATTAGATCTGCCATCTCAGGTTTGCCTTGCTGTATTTCTTCCGTCGTCAGGCCATTTAATTCGTGCGGGAACACAAGCCACTGGTCTGTTTCGTGAACGTAGTAGTCCGGGGTTAGCGAGGTGATGTTCTTGGTGGGTTTGTACCAGGGGCATGCAATTCGAATGGTCTCAGGCAGGTTTCTTCGGCACTTGATCGAGAGTTCCTCAAGAATCGCACGGATGCTTCTTCCTGAATCGAAAACGTCATCAACGATGAGTAATCGATGTTCGCTGTCTGCGTTGTCAATCACGTACTGTAATCCGTGTACTCGAACTTGTTTGTCCTGCTGATTAATCCCTGTGTAAGAGCTGGTCCTAATCGCGATGTGATCGCTTGAGAGGCCCTTGAATTCCAAAAATTCCTGAACAGCGATCCCCACCGGTGCGCCGCCCCGCCAGACACCCACGATAAAATCAGGACGAAAGCCGCTGTCAAAGATCTGCCGAGCCAATACAAACGAATCTCTGAGCAATGATTCTGCGGTAATGAAATGTTTATCCATGGACCCCTCATAGACCGGTTAAGAGAATTCGCTGGTAGGCGCGATCCGACGATTTTTCTTCTGAAAACGGGGCTTGGTTGCTCGGGTTGGCGCCAAGATCCGTGGCTAGATCTTACCTGTCATTGCTATCCCTCGCTACGCTTGAGCAACGCATTCGAACGGGATCAACGAACCATCATCCAGGGTTGCTTTCCTTCAAATAAGCCCTCGGGGGGATAGTCAACTTTAGACTGACTTTGAGATAAAGTCGGGATGAATCATCGAATGTGCTGGAGCGTATATGACCGCCAAATCCCAAGACCCGATGGCGTTGTCAGGCCGTTCAGTGCTCTTGGGTTTTCAGCACGCGCTCGCATCCGTGGGCGGCATTATCACCGCACCCCTCATCATAGCGCTGGGTATGGGGCTCTCAGAGTCAGAGACGGCTTACGTTATTGCTTCAGCGCTTGTGATTTCGGGCATCGCAACGCTCATCCAAATTGTGAGAGTGGGTCCAGTAGGGTCTGGTCTGCTGGCTATTCAAGGAACCAGCTTCGCTTTTGTTGGGGCGATCATTTACGCCTTTCACGAACTCACCAAGTCACTGCCTCGAGATGAGGCGCTGGGTCGTCTTTTTGGATCAATGGTAGTGTGCGCTGCCATCATGATTGGGCTCAGTTGGTTCGTTCGAAGTCTAAAGCGCCTGATCACTCCCAACGTGACCGGCGTCACGCTGTTGATGATCGGCGTTTCGCTCGTTTGGGCAACGGGATCTTCGATCTGGGAGGGTTATCAGAGCCAAAACTTGGATCAGATCGATGTGGCATTGGCCGTTGTCGTGATGGCCACCATTGGGGTGTTGATGGTGGTGCCTTCCATTGCCTTGCGCTCCACGTCCGTCGTTTTGGGGTTGATCACAGGGTGCGTGCTTGCGGGGGTTCTAGGTCGGTTAGCGTTGCCGTCAGCGGCAATTGAAACTAGGGTGTTTCTGCCCGATTTTTTGCCTTATGGCATCAGTATTGATCCGGTTATCGTGTTGCTCTTGATGCCGATCTTCATCATTTCCGCAGCCGAAAGCATTGGCGATCTCACAGCCACTAACCGACTTTCGGGCTATCAGCACGGCGATGATGTGTATTGGTTACGGATCCGTGGCGGTCTTCTGGGGGACTCGTTGAATTCTGGGTTAGCGGCTTTGGTGGCGACCTTCCCCAATACGACGTTTAGTCAGAACAACGGTGTGATAAGGGCCACCGGAGCGACCAACCCGGTGATTGGCATTTATGCAGCATTGATATTACTGGGTCTGGGCCTCTTGCCGATAACGACAGATTGGATACAAGCGATTCCAGAGCCCGTTGTTCAGGGGATGACGCTGATCCTGTTTAGTTTGGTGGTCCTGGCGGGTTGGAGTGTGATCCATTCGTCGGCACCTGCCTGGCAGGATTACCTTGGTATCGCAATTGCAGCAAGTCTTGGCGGATGGGTGTCGCTCGCCGTCGGTGATTGGTCAATCATGCCCGCAGCGCTCGTTTCCATTTTCTCGTTCCCCGTCACCAACGCAACGCTCTTGATGCTGTTCATTGAAATCGCGAGAGGGAAATTGCGGTCCTAGGGTCAAGCACCGGGTGCGTGGGTATCATGCCAATGCCTTGCGATCTCGATGCGTTTGGGGACCCAAACGCCTGAGTGACTGGAGAGGTACTCGAGAAACCGCTTGAGCGATTGAATGCGTCCCGGCCGCCCAATGATCCGGCAGTGAAGGCCGATGTTGAGCATTTTTGGCTGCGAATGACCTTCCTCATATAGCGCGTCGAAGGCATCCTTCAGATAGTTAAAGAATTGATCGCCCGCGTTAAAGCCCTGCGCCGCAGCGAAACGCATGTCGTTGGTGTCCAGCGTGTAGGGAATCACTAAGTGGGGACCCCTAGGTCCGGATACCCAGTAGGGCAGGTCGTCGGCATAGGAGTCAGAGTCATAGACAAAATGATCATGTTCTAGGACCAATCGTCGTGTGTTTGGGCTATCACGCCCTGTGTACCAGCCGAGCGGTTTCGCGCCAGTCAACTTCTCGTGGAGCTCGATCGCTCTATGAATGTGCTCCCGTTCGATGTCTTCCTCGATGAATTGATAGTCGAGCCAGCGATAGCCATGACACGCTATTTCCCAATCAGCTTCGAGCATGGCCTCAACGACGTGGGGATTTCGTGCCATCGCAACGGCCACGCCGTAGACGGTCAGCGGTAAATCGAATGATTTGAAAAGACGGAGAATTCGCCAAAAGCCAGCTCGTGCCCCGTATTCATAAAGAGACTCCATCGACATATGTCTCGCGGGATAGGGCTGAGCACCGATGATCTCAGAAAGAAAGGTTTCTGCGTGTGGGTCCCCATCCTCAACCGAGCGTTCGCCGCCTTCCTCATAGTTGAGAACAAATTGGACGGCAATTTTTGCGTTATTTGGCCACGCAGCATGAGGTGGATGGCCAGCGTAGCCCCTGAGGTCACGATCAGTTTTAAGATCCATAGTGCGGTGCCAGCGTGGAACTGGCCCATTGTAGCCACCCTGTGCGTCTGGCACTAGAATGCGGGGTTATGCGCTTGTTTATGTTCCGATCCCTTATGTTGCGACGACGGTCGCGAGCCGTCTCCAACCCACTCAGGAAAACGGCGCGTCGAGTCGATGTGATTCATATGCCGCGGCAGGCCGCTCAGAAGATCAGTTTCCTTTTGCTGCTTGCCTTCTTTCTAACGGCTAAAGCAACGGGTGAGCCCGATTTCTTAGGCGCCAACGCCCTGCGTGACCGGGCCGAGATCCACTCAGCCTTTGGTCGATGGTTTGAACAGTTCAGGGCGCAAGCGAGCCCATCAGAACTCCATGATTTCCTTTGGTCTATGCCCAAAGGCGCTGATCTGCATCTGCACATCACAGGGTCGATCTTCCCCGAGTGGTGGCTTGAGTTCGCATTGGCTTCCAAAGCCCAAGGTTATGAATATTTCACACGCGTTCGAGTGAACAACTGCAGTTGGCTCGCTGCGGGTGAACGGGGGGAGGCTGCAGCACTGACCACTACGGTCACCGAACCCCTTTATTTTGAAACCGTTGATGGCGCTCGACTCGAGACTCTAAGTGAATGCGTGCGAGGTGAGTTCAAGTCGCTTCTGACGCTTAACGGGGCAGAAAAGGCAGCTTGGTTAAACTCCATTCGGCTCGACCGACCAGGTGAAGGTCGTGATGAATTTTTCGAAAAGCACTGGCAACGGTTAGGTGACTTGACTGCGAATCCTCATATCGTGGCTGAAGGCTTGGCGCGAAATGCACTTGCCTTTGCGGAGGAGGGCTTGCACTACTTTGAGCCCCAAATATTGGCAGAGGGTTACCGGCGACCTGATGGTCAGTTGATGCCGATTGAGGCATCGGTTTCGATCATTGTCGATCGTATGAATGAGCCTGATGTCGTGAATTCGGGTATCCAGTTTCGGTTTCAGCAAGCAATCCTTCGCTTCTTGCCCAATGCAGAAGCTCAGTTGGCTCGAGCATTTGAGATCGTCTCAAGTCAGCCATCCTGGGTTGCGGTCAATATGGTGGGCAGAGAAGACAACGATAAAGGGCATCCCAGACGGTTCTTAGCGCCCATCCGAGCCTTGCGTCGCGAATATCCTGGAGTCGCGTTGTCTATTCATGGCGGTGAAGTGGATGAGCCCAACAGCCACGTTCGAGACACGCTATTACTCGGTGCGACGCGCATTGGTCACGCGGTCAATTTGATTTCTGATGAGGAACTACTGCAGTCAATGAGGTTCGGGCCTTACTTAGTCGAAATTAATTTGATCAGTAATCTGAAGCTCGAATACGTGCAAACGTTAGATGCTCATCCTTTCCCAGAGTACTTGCGCCTGGGTGTGCCGGTTGCCTTGTCGACCGATGACAGGGGAATGTGGGATACCAACATCACGGATGAGTTTTTCGTGGCGGTCCATCACTTTAATCTGACTTGGGACGAATTGAGCGCGCTTTCTGTGGCCTCACTCAGTCATGCCTTTTTGCCTGAAACGACGAAGTACGAAGTCATTGCGCGGTTTCAAGCCGCGCTGGACGACTTTGCGCTCGAGGTGATGGCGCAAGGCGTGCCCAATCCATCCAACCGTTTCCAAAAGCGACGCGCTTTTATCTGCGAAAACTACCAAGTTTGTGGGAATTTCAACTAAAAAATGGCCCTTCTTGGATGCATGGTCATCGATATTCTGTAAAATGGGGTCCCGTCGAGAGAGCGATCGGATGGCCTAATTTTTTGTGCGTGTGGTCTTTGGACCAGACCCAATCAGAGAATTGAGAATCGTTCGACAGCAATCGATAAAGAATCAAATGTCGTACATCCTGTGATCGGCTTAGGTCGATCAGAGGATTAAGCAATGAGGTCATAGGGCGTCGGTTGGTTAAAGCTGCCGGCACGAGTTCATTCGAAGAATGGGAAACATATGAAAATGAATGTCAGGAAGGCATCACTGGCCGCCGCCATGGGGCTCGCGATCGCGAGTGCCGGCTTTGCGGCCAATGCTGAGGAAATGGAAGAGATTGTCGTCAAGGGTGACCTGGGTAGCTTGCCTGGAGAGCGCGTTGAGTCAGTCTTTGGGTTCGAGAAATCGATTCTTGAAACACCGCGGTCCGCATCGACGGTGTCCGAGGAGATGATGGATCGATTCAATATGGCGGACATCGATGAGTTGGTGGTTCTAGCGCCAGGGACGTTCACTCAATCGTTCTTCGGTGTGGCGGGATCACTGGACGTTCGTGGCACGGCGGGCGAGACCTATTTCCGCGGGGTACGTCGTCTGGACAACCCAGGCAACTACCCAACGCCGATTGGTGCCTCTGACCGGGTGGATATTGTGCGCGGGCCAGCGTCCCCTATTTACGGTCCTTCCAAGATTGGTGGCTATCTGAACTTCAACCCCAAATCGGCTCGAATTGAGGAGACGGGGTCTTATATCGAAGAGCGCGTAGGTGCGATTTCCTATACGGGCGGTAGCTGGGACAAGAGCGTCATGACGGCAGAAGTCGGCGGTCCCGCAGAGTTGGGCGGTAAGCCGCTCGGTTACTACCTCTATGGCGAGCTCGAGCATTCGGGCAGTTTTTACACCAATGCACCTGGTGTCGATCAAGCGCTCATCCAAGCAAGCTTTGACATGGATTTGAGCGACAACGTTCGGTTGCAATTCGGCGGGATGTGGCATGACTACGACGGGTCTCAGAACGCAGGCTGGAACCGGGTCACGCAGGATCTGATCGATAATGGCACCTACATTACAGGTACGCCGATTCCCCTCGACACCTCAGGCGATGGTTTCATTTCCCACGCTGAATACTATGCAGGCAACATTAACCCGTTTGCCCTGTATGCATTCTTTGGTCAGAAGGCGATGGATTTAGACACGTTGAGTGCAGCATCGTTTGGGTATGACTACGAAAACTCGAATATGATTCTGCAGAATGTGGGTACGGCAAAGCTGCCCATGTCTTCAACGTTGATCGCCGCAGACGATACGTTGCAGAACCAAGTAACAACCCTCTACTTCGACGTTGATGTGACTCTGGGTAACGACTGGAACTTGACGAACAAGTTGTTCTACGAGTCCTATGAAAACTTGAATGAGAACGCGTACGGCTTCTCTCAGTTTCACGATTCTTGGGTCATTGAAGAGCAGCTGATTCTGAGCAAGGTCTTTGAGGGTGACTCAGTGACGACCTCAGTTCAAATTTCACCTTCGGTGAGAAAAACCACGTTCGAACATGGCGACGATTATTACAACGAATACTTCGCTCGTCGTGACCTGACAGGCCCATCCACAGCCCTGGATCGACGAGTGCTCGCGACCCGCATTGATGCTGAATACAGCGAATACTATGTGGGCGACTACACGGACTTTGGTTTCGGTGTCATGCTCGATGTGACCCATGATTCAGGCCTTTCTCTGCTATTGGGTGCCCGTTACGACAGCATCGATATGTATGTCAGGACGCCAGCAGGTAAGACCCAATCAGATGCTGCGTTCACGTCTAGCGAAGGCGGTATTGATGTACCGGTTAATGAAGCGTCTGATGAGCCAAACGGCGTCTCCTGGACGGCGAGCCTCAGTTGGGCGACGCCTGTGGGTCTCGTCCCCTATGTCACGGCTTCCGAGCAAAGCACGGTCATTGCTGGCCAGGGCTCTGAGCTCCAAGTGGGTAACGTATTCACCAATGCCGCTTTTGATAGCTC
>JALRJG010000330.1 GCA_023261215.1 Pseudomonadales bacterium
AAGTTCGCTTGGCTTTTTTTGTAGCAGGACTGATGGCCCTCAACGCCGCGCTCATTTGAACACCGCCACTTGACTCTGATCCTTCATTTGACCCTCAACTTAACGTGTCCAAGGCGCGATAAGCCCTTCGATTGCGGCCACCGTGGCAATCGGTTCTTCTAGCATAAAGTGGTGATACGTCTCATGGAGTGTGATGCAGGGCAGCGGCGTCTTCGCGACGGCCAACATGTGCTCGGCAAAAAAAGCGCCCTCGTCCGTTGAGTGCTCGCCCAAGATGAGTGCGGATGGACATTGAAGCGATTCAAATTTATCCGACTGATCAATACCCATTTCAAGATCATCAAAAAGACCAGGATCAAATTTCCAAGTCCAGCCGCCCTCCACCGCGCGCAGCGATTTTTCAGCCAAAAAGGCGAGCACTTCAGGGAATCGGTTGGGTTGCTCTGGCACGAGTCGGTATCTCGCGAGCGCCGCTTGTTTCTCCTCATAAACTCGCGTTGGCCGGGCTGGGCCACCCCGCTGCTGTCTTTGCTTGCCCCACTCGACATACTGGGATCGAGGTGCGACCGTGAAGTCCGCAAACACAATGCCGCCCAACTGCTCACCATATCGATAAGCGGTCTCGAGCCCTACAAACCCACCAAAACTATGCGCAACGATCACCGGGCGCTCACCCAATCCCGCTTCACGACAAACCGCCATGACCTCTTCTGCGAAGCGCTCACCGGAATAGGCCGCTCGCCAACCGCTGTCTCCATGTCCGGATAGATCAATCGCCGCGACCCGGTAAGTCTTGGCCAAGAATGGTGCGACCCATTGCCACCAATAACGATGCGCATTACTGCCGTGAATGAGCATTAACCCTGGTCTGCCAGGCGCACCCCACACACTGAAATGAATCTCAATTCCATCGACCTCGACATGACCCTGCGTTTCTTCGCTTTCCAGTGCTCGGGTGTACCAATCCGGTGTATCCACTCACAACTCCTCTTTTTATGCACCTATTTTTGATCGCAGGCACTTTTAACCGCAGGCACTCTAGCATGCGGTTAACGCTATTTCATGAGCGCTGCCACGAACCAGGGTACTCAGCCAAACGTCGCTAGCCGAGGTGCGGTTTGAGCACGCCCGAGCTCATGTTGGTGACCCTTTGTGCAACGTCTTCTCGGTGAGACGAGGGTCAGACCATGCCGCGCCTTGATCGCTGACGCCGTGGGCCCAATTTACACTTGGTTCGCCGTTGCGTGAGCTGATATGGTGAATGCCTTGATCTATTGAGGAGTGCAACGCAGTGTTGGATGGCAAGAACGTAGTGATCATCGGGGGTACGTCAGGCATTGGACTTGCAACGGCCGTGGCCGCGCAAGAGGCCGGCGCCACGGTTTATGCGGCTGGACGATCGCAGGACAAAATCGATGCTTGCAAGGCAGCCCACCCGGGCATCCACTTTCGTCAAGTCGACACGCACGACCCTGACGGTCTCGGCACATTGTTCGCGGAGGCGGGCCCAATTGATCACCTGGTTGGCGCGGCCACGGGCGCAACACGCACCAACGGCCCTTTCATGAGCCAAACGGATGATCAATTTAGAGCTGCCTTCGACAAATTTTGGGGGTACACCCATGTGGTTCGCCAAGGCGTTCCTCACGTGCAACCTGCGGGCTCGATCACATTGGTCTCAGGCACTCCAGCCAGAAAATGCAATCCAGGGATGATCTCTGTCAGTTGTACCGGATGCGCGGTCGAAGGATTTATCCGAGCACTGACCCCTGAACTTGCACCGATCCGTATCAACGGGGTTGCGCCGGGGATCATCGACACGCCCATGTTTGACCATTTCGGAGACAAGAAAGCGGCAACCTTGGGCGCCATCGGAGCCAACTTCCCACTGGGTCGCGTTGGTCATCCCAGCGAGGTCGCGCAAGCGATCATGCTGTGCATGACCAATGATTACATGACCGGCGTGGTGATTGACGTGGATGGCGGAG
>JALRJG010000331.1 GCA_023261215.1 Pseudomonadales bacterium
GTCCACAAGCACTTGAGACGATCCAATCTGCCTGGTGGGATTTGGGCGTGCTCGCGTTTCCTGATCAAGACCTCTCACCCGAGCAGCAGGCCGCGTTTTCAGCGCAATTTGGGGCGCTGGATGTTTACCCCTTCATGACGCCTGTGCAATCCCACCCAAACGTGATTCCGATCATAAAAGAACCGGACGCCAAATTGAATTTTGGCGGTGGTTGGCATACGGACACGTCCTATTTAGAAAAGCCGCCGAAGGCCACCGTGCTGTATGCGGTAGAAACGCCGCCCGAGGGAGGGGACACACTCTTTGCGGATGCGCGTGCGGCTTATGATGCACTGAGTGAGGGGATGAAGGCGACGCTTTCAAGTCTAACGGGGATTTATTCACCCAAGCTTGTGCATGGCAATCAAGGCGTTTACCGAAGCGTGGCCGCAAAGGAGGCATTAGGCGAAAGCTATGAGAATGCCGTCGATGGCGAAAGCGAAGTCGAGCACCCGTTGATTCGAACCCATGATGATACAGGGCGCAAAAGCATTTACTGCAGCCTCCCGCACACCCATAGAATCAAGGGATGGACGCGCGAGGAGAGCGTGCCGATTTTTCGATATCTGATGGACCATCTCACTCAAGAAGAATTCGTCATCCGCCTGAAGTGGCAGCCGGGGATGCTCACGATTTGGGATAACCGGCGGGTGTTCCATATGGCGATGAACGATTACCACGGCCATCGCCGGCACATGCACCGCGTCATTGTTCAGGGTGCATTGCCGGTCTGAGATCAAGACATGATTTTGAGCTTGGTTGCTGGGCTTAGTCCTCGCGCTTCACGCCTAAGTGCTTCTCAATGTGATCATCGATGAGCTCGTGATAGCGGCGGATTCGCTTCTCTTGATTTGAGAGGTAGACGCCTTTGAAGCCCCGGGAGCGGAAGCCTCGCTGCTGGGTCACGAAGACCTCAACGTCTTCCTGAATAGCGCCACCCACATTGTCGACACCAAAGGTGAGCATTTCTACGGGCGCTTCAACACCCGCTTCTAAGTCATTCCCAGCCGGATTGCTTCGCTGTGAAGACCCGGGCTCATTAAGCGACGCGGGACTCGAATACCACCAGTTATCGAAGAGGCATTGCTGAGGATCATCTCGGTGCGGCCGAGCTCTCAAGAAGTGGAAGCCGTCAGCCCAAACAGACACCGCAAAGTTAGGAAAGAGCGTGTAATGGAAAGCATCCGTGAACTGTTCATCAGGAATATTGGCGTAGTGCGAGTAGCCTTTGCTTGGTCCTAGCTTACGCTTGGCTTGTTGCAGGGCTTCGCGCGTATCCTCAGGTCGGCCTTTGTATTCGTCTGGATCGATTTCCCAATAACGCAGCAGCCCTGCCAATGGGTCGACAATGTTGCCGTCCTCGTCCGTCGAGCCAACACCAAAGCCACCCTTCATCACCATTCGGTTATGGCCTTCGTCTGAGAGGTCAAACCGCGTTTCTTTGAAGTAAGTGTCGATGGCACCGCGAATCTTCTTACGATCGGTATCTGGTGTCGCCCGCATGTGGACCGTGGGCACGTGGTAGGACTCGTTAAAGTTATCGAGAACGATCTTCCAGTTGCATGGCAACCACATGGTCTTCGCCATGGTGCGCTGCCAGGTGTGGATCTCACGTGTTTCCCAATCTTCCCAGATGGGGCCGAGATACTCTTTTAACGAGACGCAGTCGGGGTCCATATTGACCCAGATGAAGCCGGCAAAGGTCTCGCACTTCAGTTCCGCCAGCCGCAATTTGCCGCAGGGATTGCCCTGGGGAAAATCGTCGGGGTCCTGCACGAAGTTCAATTCGCCGTCGGGCATCCACGCCCAGCTGTGATAAGGACAGACAAAGCGCCGCACGTGACCCTTGGGCTCACTGACCAGGCGCTGGCCACGATGCTGGCAGACGTTGTAGAACGCCTTGATGCCGCCATCGGTCTGCCGCACCATCAAAATGGATTCCCTG
>JALRJG010000332.1 GCA_023261215.1 Pseudomonadales bacterium
AGAAGGGCCCACACTGCATAGAAAGCCATCAACGCAGCGGCTACGTAACAAGAAAGGCAAAAACTCACTTTTTTCTCCATTAGCGAAAGCTTCCACCAGACGCGTTTCGCTTGTTTAATAGGATGAAAGTCCATCGAGCCGGGGGGCATGACATTGGATCTACAAAACCTTAAGAAGCTGGCGCAGCTCAAATCAGTCATCCTAAGTATGGAAAAGGACTTTGGTTTGGCTGATATGTCCGAGCAGGAACGGCTCATCATCAGCGCCATGTCTGAGTTTTCTAATCAGGAAGAAGCCTTAGTTACCAGCCGTAAGCTCCGCAACAGCGTGTATTGCGAATCACTCTCGGCGCCCACATATCACCGAGCACTGAAATCACTGCTGGACAAGAAGATTCTGCAGCCAGCTGAGGGCCGCAAGACAGGGCTCTATCGACTCTGCCTTTAGCCGCAAGTTCCCTCTTAGTTTGATCATTTGTTAAGCCCTCCAACTTGGTTTTTATATGGACTTCCTGGTGGACTTTTCTCAGGCAGACATTGCTTATATCGGCGTGGTTCCTGGGGTCTTTCGCAATCACCTACCCAGGGGTGGCTTATCTTGAGCGGTCAATCAGCGGACCTGATTTCCAGTTCAATGCACTGATTTTCTTGCCTCACGGCGTCCGAATCTTTGCCATATGGCTCTTCAGGCACCAAGCCATTCTGCCCTTACTGATCGCCCACGGCATTCATATCGCTCTTTGGGGGCATTGGTCACCTAACAGCTGGTTACCACCCATCGCAGGCACACTCAGCGCTTACCTCGCGTTTGAATTGCTTAGGATGGCGCGACTTAACCCGTTCCACGTGGTCATTTCAGATCGCTCAGTTTGGGGGAGACTGGTGCTCGCGGGCATCCTCGCCGCTGCGCTAAACACGATTATCCTGCAACTGACACTCTTGGGATACGATGGGCCGCACGACGAGCTAGAACGCGTGCTTGGCTACGTGATCGGAGACATTGCGGGCATTTTGTTATTCGTAGGTGTATTAGTCTCGGTTAACACCGTGATAGAACTTCGCTTCAAGCCACCTGAAGATTGAGCGAGGTTAACGAGCTTTACGGTTTTAGGGCCTCGTAACCCAAATGGAAAAGGACTGATTAAACGTGAGCAGGCACAGCGTAAAGGTAAAATATACTCAACCCCACGGTCTAGAGCGCCCGGCTGCCGCCTTCGTTCATCAAGCCAACCCCGATGAGGTCAAGCCTTATGGGGCCAACGCCTGTTGCGAGGCGCAATCCTCTCTCCTGAGCCAGAGTGATCGTAGCAATCACCGGCGCTGGCATCGTTCTTTACTCACTTTGATATTCAGTTGGCTGTGCGGCTTCACGCTCACCACAGAGGGGGCTGAACCTGAAGTGCCCGACGCCCTCCTTGGCCTTGCGCCATCCCTCTCAGGCCAATCCCTGAGGTATTTTGAGGGTCATGACGACACGCAGGGCTACCTCAGCCTTCCTCAAGGAGAGATCAAGGGTGGCGTCATCCTGATTCACGAATGGAATGGTCTCAGTCAGCGTATTCGGGAGACCGCGGATGCCTTCGCAGCCGAGGGCTACGCGGCACTGGCGGCTGACCTGTACAAGGGCCGCACAGGCAGTCATCGAGAAGAGAATATGCAGCTCGTGCGCGAGACGCAGGCCAACCCTGAGCTGATCATCGAAAACCTCAATGCGGCTGTGCAAGCGCTGAAGCAGCAGTCTGGTGTGACGCGCGTGGCAACCATTGGCTGGTGCTTTGGGGGCGGTATTGCCCTTTCCTATGCGCTAGGCGGTGAGACACACGAAGGCACTGCCATCTTCTACGGCCGACTCGTGACCGACCCTGAGCAACTCCGCGCCATCGACCATGAAATCTACGGCACCTTCGCCGGTCTCGATCGAGGCCCGAGTGTGGATCAGGTCAACGCCTTCGTCTCCGCGATGCGCACGGCGGGCATCAAGAACG
>JALRJG010000333.1 GCA_023261215.1 Pseudomonadales bacterium
GCAAGTTGATCCGGCAGCGAGAAGTTCCAAGGCTGGGTTCGAGGTGCTACGGGTGCTTCGACGATCGGTACCTCGCCCATTTCGGGGGCCAGATCCTCAAGCGCGAACCTGGCTTTGTCATAGTCTTGAATCGCGGCGCTTCTAAACCAGCGTTGTGCTTGATCGATATCGGCGGGCGTTCCCTCGCCGTCTCGAAGCATCACGCCAACCTGATATTGCGCCGGCGCGTGGCCTGCGTTCGCGGCCAGCTGATAAATTTTGAATGCAGTCTCGGGATCGACCCGGGTGCCCTCTCCATAGCGAAACATCATGGCAAGGACGGTTTGCGCTCTGACGTCACCCTCTTTAGCAAGGACTAAGAAGATGGCCATTGCTTCTTTATATGCCTGATTTCTGTAGAGCTGTGCGGCTTTGCTGAAGCTGGCTTCGGTCGCTTCGGCCGCTTCTGCAGAGGCGAAAGGCACCTCGCAGATCACGGCCAGCAGCAGGCAAAAAGCCCATTGTCTGAGCGAGCGCATCGGTCGGGCGGGTCTCATCGCTCTGTCAGATCAGGCCCGGTATTGCTGGCCCAAGTGGTCGATGATTTCAAAGAATTCTTGACGCGTCCGAGCGATGATGTCAGCGACAGGTTCAACGGATTCGATTCGTCCCGCCACTTGCCCTGAAAGAGGAATGGCCGCCTCCATATCTCCACCAAAATAGAGGGCTTTCGCTTCGCCAAATTCCGGCATGATGTTGTCGTTAATGCTGGCTTCCAAACGTGTGGTCCGTTCGGTCCGAAGCGCGCGCAACGCCGGTGAGTGAAAGCGGTTAAGAAACACCGTGCCCGTTTCTTCGGCGTTGACGATTGCGTCCTTCCAGTTTTGGTGCACCGGTGATTCTAAGGCAGACACCATCCGGGTACCCATTTGAATCCCTTCGGCACCCATCGCAAACGCTGCGGCCATTGTCTTCCCATCGACAAACCCGCCCGCTGCGATGATCGGTACGTCGACTTTTGATCTCACAAGAGGCAACAGCACCATGGTGGCGACATCTCGTGGATTCTTAAATCCGCCGCCCTCACTGCCTTCGACAATGAGACCATCGACCCCTGCATCGACAGCCTTTAAAGCGGCTGAAAGCGTTGGCACGACATGGAAAACGGTCAAACCGGCGGCTTTCAGTTGTGCGGTATATTTCGTCGGGCTACCCGCCGATGTGGTGACGAACGTTACCCCTTGCTCGATCACGAAGTCGGCAATCGCTGGGTCTCTTACAAAGGCTTGTGCAATATTGACCCCGAACGGCTTGTCGGTGAGAGTGCGCATCTTCTTTATTTCTTCTTTGATGACGTCAAGCTCACCCGAACTTGTTTCGATAATGCCCATGCCGCCTGCGTTGGAAACCGCCGCTGCGAGCTGCGATCGAGCGATCCACCCCATCGGCGCTTGCACAATCGGCGTCTCAACGCCGAGCATTTCGGTTACACGGTTCTTGAAAGTCATGCCAAATCCTTTTCTGGTTTCACAATGTAGTGACGATAACTGTAGGCGAGATTCGTCTCAAAATGTTGGGTGTCTACTAAGTTGAAGCGGTCAATATCGAAGTCAGGGAAATAGACGTCCCCATCAACCGTGATTTCGATGGTGGTGAGGTGAAGCGCCGCCGCTGAATCAATGGTGCGTTTGTAGATCTCGCCGCCCCCTATGATAAAAATTGGCGCACCAAGGTCGCCGGCGTGCGCGAGCGCGTCGTCGATGCTACTAAGAAATACAATGCCAGGAATGTTGCGCTGAGGCGATCGTGTGATCACCAAGTTGTTTCGCTTGGGAAGCGCTCGGCCAATCGAGTCAAAGGTTTTTCGACCCATGATGACCGTTGCGCCGAGGGTAATTTTTTTGAACAGCGCCTGCTCCCCTTCGGCGTGCCAAGGAATCTGGTCCCCTTGGCCGATCACGCCATTTTTGCTCATGGCCGCGATAAGCGCATAG
>JALRJG010000334.1 GCA_023261215.1 Pseudomonadales bacterium
AAGCCCAAGGTGTGATATTTATGAGCGAGCCCCTGATCCGTATTGGCTAAAGGCCTCAATCCATCGAGGTGGGCTTATCTCGGGCAGTCTGTCTCGGGAGGAATAAACAATCGACATCTGGATGTTGGTGTATGTGGTCACAGGACTGCTCGCGCTGGCGGTGCTTTTCGTCCCGCTGTCACACGCATTAAGACTTCCCTATACCGTCATCCTCGCAGCGCTCGGTTTATTGCTTGGCGCAGCCTCTACGACGCTGGCCCCTGATGGGTCGGGCCCAATCGCAGGTTGGCTGAAAGGCGCAACGTCGCTCTCGATTTCATCTGAAGTCATCCTGTTCCTCTTTTTACCGGTCTTGGTCTTTGAAGCCGCTTTGTCGCTCGACGTTCGCCGCTTGTTGAACGAAATGGGCGCGGTACTGCTGTTGGCCATCATTGGACTTCTGTTGTCCACCTTCATTGTTGGTTTTGTGGTGTCCGAATTTTCTGGTGTTGGTCTGATGACCTGCTTGCTCTTAGGCGCTATCTGCTCAGCGACGGATCCGGTTGCGGTGGTTGGAGTCTTCAAAGACGTCGGCGCTCCAAAGCGGCTGGCGACGATGGTGGAAGGTGAGAGTCTGTTTAACGACGCCACTGCGCTGGTGCTCTTTTCGATTTTGAGCGGATTGATGATTGCGGGCGATGCCTTAGACCTCGGTCAAGCCACGCTGACCTTCTTCAGGGTGTTCTTGGGTGGTATTTTGGTCGGGCTCATCATTGCCGCTTTATTCTCGGCGCTGATTGATCGCATCAAAAATAGCCCGCTCGTAAATCACGCGCTCAGTATTGCCCTTGCTTATTTCTCCTTTGTTTTTGCTGAGCATTACTTGCACGTGTCTGGGGTGATGGCGGTGGTGACCGCGGGACTCTTCTTCAATGCATTGTCAGACCGAATTTTGAGTCTGAAAGAGATCCATACGCTGCATGAGGGGTGGGAGCAGCTGGGTTTTTGGGCGAATTCCATTATTTTCGTCGTGATGGGCATCGTGATCGCGGGTTTCGTCTCTGTGATCGATGGCACTCAGCTCAGCACGCTCATGGTTCTGTTCATCGCCGCGATGATCGCAAGAGCGATCATTGTCTTCGGTTTGTTGGGTGTGTTTGAACGATTGCACCTCTTGCGGCCGGCTTCGACCGCCTACAAGGCGGTGATGACCTGGGGCGGTCTTCGGGGTGCCGTATCGCTTGCGCTTGCGCTCATCGTGCTCGAAAACGCGGCATTTGAGCCTGAAGTGCAACAGTTCATTGTGCAACTTGTCAGTCTGTTCGTGCTTTCCACGCTGTTTATTAACGCGACCACGATCAGCACTTTAATTGGATGGCTTGGTCTCGATCGCTTATCGCCCGTGGATGAAATTCTGAGATCGAGAGCACGTGATTTGGTTCGTGGCGCGGGCTCTGAAGTGGGTCTTCAGGTCCCGAGTGCAAGCGGTAACGGGCTGGACCATCCAGTGCCACCCACCGTGAACGAAGAGGCGTCTTTTGCCCTAGGGCTTTCCATTTTGTTCAGCAGTGAACGCAGGCTTTACAAAACGCTGTTGGATCAAGGGACGATCGAAGGGCATGTCTATGGTCGATTGAGTCATTTCGTTGAGGATCGACTGGATTTACTGAGACACGACGGTGCTCAGAGAATCTCGGAGACGGTCATCAACGAAGTTGCCTTTGGGTCGGAGTTTCGGAACGCAGTCTGGCTGCACCGTCGTTTCGATTGGTCAGGTGTCCTTGAAAGTCGATTGGGATTGAGATTCGAAATACTCTCAGCCAAAAAATGGGTGCTAGAGCGTGTGATGGCCGAGGCTGAATCACTTCTTGGCGTGTCCATGGGGGAATCGTTGCAACGCCCAGTCATCCAGTTCACCCAGCAAAGGCT
>JALRJG010000335.1 GCA_023261215.1 Pseudomonadales bacterium
AAATCAAACCCCGTTACGTTGAGGCGCTGATCCCAAGCTATCGAGGGGACCCGGATACTTGGGCCCCCATTCGCGTCGATCTAGTCGATCCCTGAGGCGATCGGGCGGCTGATCTTGATGATGGCGCCCGCGACGTCATCTGTTAGTAAGTAAATGGCGCCCTGATCGTCCGTGGTCACCGCGCGAATCCTCGCATTGAACTCGCTGAAAAGGGATTCAGCGAGGCTCGCAGTCGGCCCATCGACTTCGATTCGTTTGACGTCCTGGTCCACCAGCGTGCTAATGAAGAGATCCCCTTGCCACTCGGGACACATGGCGCCTTGGTAGATGAGTAAGTGAGATGGGCCAATGCTGGGCGTGAAATAAAGTGCAGGCGGCGAGATGCCCTCGTAGGATGTCAGCGGACTGATGCGCGCGCCAGAGTAATTGATGCCGAAGCTGGTTGCCGGCCAGCCATAGTTCGCACCCATGCTGATCAGGTTGAGTTCGTCGCCCCCTCTCGGGCCATGCTCGTGCATCCATATGCTCTGAGTGACCGGGTCCACGGCAAGGCCCTGTGGGTTTCGGTGGCCAAATGAGTAAATGTAAGGGTCACCGGATTCAGCAAATGGGTTGCCTGGCGCCGGTTCTCCGTTTTCGGTCATCCTCAGTACTTTGCCCAATTGGCCCTGAAGGTTTTGCGCCTGTTCTCGGTATTCGAATCCGTCCCCCGTGGTAAGGAGTAAATCGCCCTCAGGCGTCCAGGCCAACTTGCCACCATAATGGGCGGGGGTGTCTTTGTTCGGTGAAACCCGAAAGATCCTCTGCATGCCTTCAATGGCGCGGTCTCTCAGCGTGCCCATGTAGATGGCGGTCCCGTTCGCTTCAGGTCCTCCGTCGGCCAGCGCCAGATAGACGCGCTGATTGACAGAAAACTGAGGGTGGAGTGTCAGATCGAAATAGCCACCCTGACTTTCGACATAAGTTGCCGGACCGCCAGTCACCGGCTCAGTCTCGCCGGAGTCTAAATCGAGCGTCATCAATTGACCCGCTCGGGTCGCCACAAGCCCTTGTCTCTCCCCGATCTGGACCATAGACCAGGGGTGATCGATGTTCTCGGCGAGAACCTGAGACTGATAGTCGGCGTGAAGCGGGCCTGCCAACCCCATGACGAGCATCAACAAGAGTGATCGAACTGTGTGCATAAGCAAATCCTCTGACGAAGGATCAGTATAGCCGGTTGCGTTGAGTATGGCGCCCTGTCGAAGTGGATGGCGCGTGATTGAACGGCCAATTGGCCCTCGTTGAACCCGGAGGCTCTCGTGCTGTCGCACAAGGCGAGTCTTTCGTGATGTATCTATGCTGCGCCGCTGGATTGCATCTCTTATACTGGCCCTAATCGGTGAAGGACGCTGTTATGAAGACATTGATGGCCTATTTGGTTTCTGTGATTGCGGGCTACGTTCTGGCTACGGTTTTAGTTTCTTGGACTAACATCCAGGCAATTGTTGATTTGGGGTTCGAAATCACGCTGTCTCAGCGGGGTGACACGATCATCCATGATTTGGTCTCGATGACGGCGACTTATCTGCCACTGATGGCGATTGCACTTTTGATTGGGTTCCTGGTTGCGGGTCTGATCATTCGCATGAAACCCTCACTCGCTTTTGTTGGCTATGTCCTGGCAGGGTTTGTCGCGGTGGTTGTGCTCCACGTCGCCATGAAGGCTGCTCTGGGTCTAACCGGCATTGCGGCGGTGCGAGGCATGATGGGTCTTATCGTTCAGGGCCTTGCGGGCGCGTTCGCGGGGTGGTGTTTTTTCAGATTAAAGGTTGGCGGGCCGGAGGCTTCAGAGCCGGCTGAATCATCGATCTAGCGGCGAATACCGCGCGATCTGAAGCAGGTAAAACGAC
>JALRJG010000336.1 GCA_023261215.1 Pseudomonadales bacterium
CTTACCGTGTGCCATGCGAGCCCGTGGCCAGGGGCAGCCAGGTGCCCGATGACGCCATGTGCATCATCGAGTCCATGCCAGTTAAATCACTCATCACCACGCCGCGGTCGGGGCAGTTGTGCACAATTGGCATGCCGCTCTCGATTGGTGGATTTGCCTGGGCCGGGGACGATGCGGTGAAAGCGGTGCAGCTGGCTTCTGACTTTGGTGCGACTTGGCAGTCTGCTCAGCTGGCGGCACCCGTGAATCGCTTTGCCTGGCAACGGTTCGAGTATGAATGGACGCCATCTAAGACGGGATATTTTGAAATCTGGGCGAAGGCAACCGATGTTCAAGGCCGAGACCAGCCCATGGTTGTGCCGGGTTGGAACCCCAAGGGGTATTTGAATAATGCCTGCCACCGAATCGCGGTCCAGGTGGTGGCGTGAGGGCGGTCATCACCTTGCTGGTGATTATCTTTCTGCCTTGGTCGAGCGGTTATGCGGCCACTGATACCGAAACGAAGCCCTCCCATGCATCGAGGCTTAAGGCAGGCGAGGGCATGACGTTGGTCGCTGCGCAATGCGGCGTGTGTCATTCGCTGGCGTTGGTAACTCAAAATCGAGCTGATCGGAGAGGCTGGACAGCTTTAATTCGCTGGATGCAAGCCAAGCATGGTCTTTGGCCATTGGGTGAATTTGAGGCGCCGATTCTTGATTACCTGGCGAAGCATTATGCCCCGAGCCCAGCAGGTCGGCGGCAACCACTTGGAATGGAACTGTTACCCAAGCCGCAAGAGGGTGATTAATTCGGCTCGGCGTGAAACCGTCCCTCCAAGGCCAATTTCACCTCGAAGCAAGTTCCCTGAGGCAGAGTTCGTCCCCGAGGGTAGGCGAGAAGGTCTGCGTTCGGCGGGCTCTGGAATCACGTGGCCGCAACCCCGCGCGGATCAAACTCCTAGCGTTTACTGACCACTAAAAGGATCGTAGTAATTCGCTGGGCCCTCGGCTCGGATGTCGGATAGCCAGTCACCGTCATAAGGCCAGGCCTCGGGATGTTCTGGGTGCGGTCCTTGCCAGAACCGGGCAAAGGGTCCCGCTGCTTCAACCGGCTCAAGCGACCAGGCTTGTCTTCGGAAAGTCCAACTATCAGGCACCAACGCGTGAGCAGCTCGGAAATGCTTGATAGCGAGATCCTTTCGGCCCAGTCGCACCGCCTCGCTCGCGAGTTCGAAATGCGCGTGACCTCGCGCGCGATCATCGGATTGAGGTCTCGAACGAGCCACCACCTCGGCCTCTGACAGCGCAAAATCACTTTCATCGCCTCGGTCTATCCAGTCCATGAGGGCTGCGTGGTAGGTCTCTGGATCACTTTGGATCTGGGAGGCCTCAACCATGATCTGCTGCATTCTTTCGGGTAATGCATCGAGCCCCGCGGGGGGAGGTGCTGCATCACCGGGCATGGGGGGTGGCGGTGCAGATTCAGCGGGCCTGACAATCACCCCTTGCTCATTGATCCAAATAGCCTGCGGAATATTCACCACACCAAACAAATTCGCCATTTGGTGGTGCGTGTCAATCAACGCGGGATGTTTTGCGCCTGAGGCTTGAATCGCCGGCGCACAGCCTTCGGCGCCAAGGGTATCAAGCCCTACCGTGATTAACTCTGCGCCTTTGGCGTGAATCGTTTCTCTGAGTGCCTGCCACACGGACAGGTGATTGGCGCAGCCTCAGTAAGGTGCCCAGGCATAGAGCACCACCTTTTGACCTAGGAAATGCGAGAGGCGGACGATGTTCCCGTCTAGGTCAGGTAGCGCCAGATCGGGTGCTTTAGCGCTCGCCAACGCATGCCCAGCAATCACGCTCGGGCCTAAGGCGCTGAGACCGAGCTCGGGTTCTTCAACCAGCGGCAT
>JALRJG010000337.1 GCA_023261215.1 Pseudomonadales bacterium
CTCAGTACGGGCCTGCAAATCAATGGCTTGGCGAAAAAGCTAATGAGTCAGCCTGCGACCCAGCAATCTCTCCGGGCAGGACTCGAAGCTGCCGCACTGCACCGAGCCAAGGCCAGCTCAGCGGATGCAGCCCAAACGGAAGCCGAGACGGCCCTGGCAGAGCTCTACCAACAGCACATCAGCCCACTTGGCCCCAAGATCATCTTGCGTGGGGAGCCCCAGTTACTTCAGCAGCCGGCAATTGCTGCTAAAATTCGCACCGTACTTTTGGCTGGCGTTCGCGCAGCTGTGCTCTGGAGACAGCTCGGTGGCACGCCCTGGCAACTGATTTTCAAACGCGAACAACTCAAACGCGCCTTAAACACCATCGCCTGACCAAGCTGACAGGATTGTCATGACCATAAACTCGCTGACTGCGCTCTCACCCATTGATGGCCGGTATCAAGAAAAATCTCAGGCCCTCGCACCCTTCGGTAGCGAATTCGCCCTCATCAAATTTCGCGTCGTGGTTGAGATCGAGTGGCTTCTGCACCTCCGGGATAAAGCACAGTTGCCCGAACTGCAGCGCATCGATGATGCCATCGCCAAGGACATCGCCCTAATTGCCAGCGACTTTGCGCTCGAAGACGCTGAACAGATCAAGTCCATCGAACGCACCACCAATCACGATGTTAAAGCGGTTGAATACTTCATCAAGGAGCGGTTGTCTGCGCTCGGGCACCCTGGCGTTACCGCGTGTCTCGAATTCGTTCATTTTGGCTGCACCTCAGAGGACATCAACAATCTCGCGCACGCGCTGATGCTCAAAGGCGCTTTGAATGAAGTGATATTGCCATCGCTGACCTCGGTGCGAGATCGAATATCGAACTTAGGGTTAGAGCACCGAGACCTCTCGATGATGGCGCGAACCCACGGTCAACCCGCTTCGCCCACGACGCTCGGTAAAGAAATGCTGAATGTTGTGGCGAGACTAGACCGACAGATAGCGCAACTCGCGTCTCAGCCCGTACTCGGCAAAATCAACGGTGCCGTGGGTAACTTTAACGCCCATGCCATTGCCTATCCCGAGCTCGACTGGCCAAGCATCAGTCAGCAGTTCGTCGAATCACTTGGGCTGACTTGGAACGCGATGACGACTCAAATCGAGCCCCACGACTACATGGCGGAGCTCTTTCAAGCCTTGGTTCGAGCAAACACCATTCTCATCGATTTCGATCGGGACGTCTGGGCTTATATCTCGATTGGATACTTCAAGCAGCGCGCGGTGGCTGGAGAAACAGGCTCATCGACCATGCCCCATAAAGTGAATCCCATCGATTTTGAGAACAGCGAAGGCAATCTCGGCATTGCCAATGCGCTGCTCTCCCATCTTGCGGAGAAGCTGCCGATTTCTCGATGGCAGCGAGATCTAACAGACTCGACGGTGATCAGAAACATCGGCATGGCGCTCGGCTATTGCCTCATTTCGTACCAAGCGACACTGCGAGGCCTCGGCAAGCTCGACGTGAACCAACAGAAAATCAACGACGACCTTGACCAAAGCTGGGAAATTCTGGGCGAAGCCGTTCAAACCGTGATGAGGCGTCATGGTCTGGAAAACCCCTATGAGCGGCTGAAGGCTGCGACCCGAGGCCAAGCCTTCGATCGAGCGGCCTATGAGGCACTCATCAACGACCCAGAGCTTCCGGAAACTGCACGAGCCTCACTTGCGGCCTTGACCCCAGATGGATACACCGGTTTGGCAGCCAGGCTCACCACTCAGTACGCCGAGTCGCAGGACTGACGCTGTGAAGCTAAGAGGTGCGGAGATCGCCCAAGTCACTTGGCGGTCTCACCGATCGCAACTCGAAGCACTCCGAACTCGGGTCTTTATTGAGGAGCAGGCCG
>JALRJG010000338.1 GCA_023261215.1 Pseudomonadales bacterium
CCAGTTGCGCATTCAGTCGTTGTCGATCAATTGCACCTCGCTGTGTGAGAGACAGTGCCGTTGCAAATAAAGTCATTGGGCTGACGCTGGTGGCTGCGTTGATGGCCCTATTGATCTCGTTTGCGAGCTGAGCCACTTGTTCAGGTTGAGGCCCTGATTCGGCTGCTGAGGCCCCGACACCGGCTTGCTGGCTGTCTGGATTGAAATACACTGGCTCACCAAACGTTACTTGGACTTTCCCGTAGTTAAACCCTAACTTTCTCCAGGCATTGAAGAGGTCAAGAAGGGATTCTTTTTGCTTTGACATACCTCCGAGCTCGGATAGATAGCTCTTCACCTCGAACACTCGGTCGTAACCGAAATGAACGGGAACGAAGGCCAGCGGAATGGCAGGCGAATCCCAAGCGCTTCTCAGGGTCATGCCGAGCATGCCCCTTCGCGGTACTCGCATCCTCCCCGTGCGACTTCGACCGCCTTCAATGAAATATTCCAGGGAATGTCCTTTGTGCAGCATTAAACGTAGGTAGCCAGAAAAAATCGCTTTATACAGCTCGTCGTTGCCGAATTGCCGCCGCATAAAGAAGGCACCCGCTCGGCGAAGGAGTGGCCCCACGAGCGGCAAGTTGAGATTGTCGCCTGCCGCAATGTGGGGTGGGGTAAGCCCATTGTGGTAGAGCACATAAGACAGCAAGAGATAGTCCATGTGGCTCCGGTGGCAGGGTGTATACACGACATGGTGGTCAATCGAGGCTGTTTTGACAGCCTGCAACTGTCTGACCTCAATCCCGTTATAAAGCTTCTGCCAAAGCCAAGTAAGCACAATGTTGAAAAAGCGAATAACCCGATAGGATTGGTGTGAGATGAGTTTTTCAATGATCTTGCGCGCTTCGAGCGTGACCTGCTCATGACCATGCGTCAATGAACGCTCGACAATCGCTGTGTTCACCGTTTCCATTGCAAGGAGCTGATTAACAAGCGTTCTACGATGCGACAGATCAGGACCTATGGCTGTTCTGCGCATGCTTTTGAATTGTTGTTTGATGAGTCTCCGAGCTTTTTTAGCGCCAAGCGCGAGGGCTTTTAGGTTGGGTTCGTCATTTTTTAGAAGAATAGGGGGTCCGAATTCAACCAGGAGATGATGGGGATTGAATAAAAAATTAAGCAACCGCCGCAAGGCTGACGTTCCAGACCAATCCTCGCTGAGTATGGTTTTCCATAGGGACAGCTCACGATCGGGCTGATGACCCCAAAATATGCCCACGGGGATCAGTAGAATCTTTCGGGAATCCCGATTTCGAGCTTCAAATGCGAGTTGTTCGGAAAACCGCCGTTGACTGCGTCGGCCAAGAAATCCTTCATCGGCATGCAGCACCAGTGTGCTGGGGCGATGCGCGCTTGGTTTTGTTGAGGCAAGGTCTAGGCACCGGTGCAGCAAAACCCGATCAAGGTGCGATGGGTGCTCAAGGATATAGACCACTTCACTGGATTCTGATCGGTGATGGGCGAGTCCAATGATGGTCGGCCTGAGCCATCGGGCGGTCAGTTGATACTGGAGCTTGTATAATCCAGCGCGAAAGAGATTAGAAGTTGCCATCGAGCAAATTGCCAAGCACATCCATGGCTTGACCCTCGCCCTCAATCTCTAGCTCAAACACCCGGTTGAACTTGCGCTCGGTCGCCTCAGCAATGTCTTGCTGATTGGAGAGCACCGTGGGCCTGAGAAATACCATGAGATTTTGTTTTTCTGTGGACGTCGTTCGGTTGCGAAACAACATGCCCAGTCCGGGAATACTGCCTAAAAGAGGAACCCTGGATTCCGCTTGCGTTTCTTTATCGCGGATTAAGCCGCCAAGGATGATCACCTCGTTGTCCTCAACAAGG
>JALRJG010000339.1 GCA_023261215.1 Pseudomonadales bacterium
CGCGCCCATTGCGGAGCTGCCAGAAGGCACGTCGCATCACTTCGGGGACCGCCTTACCCATGGTGACGGGCTCAGCTGACTTGGTGATGTGCTGCATGTTGAGCGTGGAGTTAAAGTTAGGGTAGTAATGCGCCAGGCGCCGCGAATAGCCAGCGGGGATCACCAAAATGGGGACGGACTCGCTATAAGCTTGAGCCACACCACCGAACGCGTTCTCAGCTCCGGGCCCGTGTTGCATGACAAAAACGCCAATATCGTCACCACTGGAGAGTCGGCTTACCGCATCCGCCATGTGCAGACCCACGCGCTCTTGACGAACAATGATCGTTCTAATGTCGGCTTCCGCGGCAGCTTCGATGATGGGATTCACGGGGTAACCCACAATGAATTTGACCCCTTCTTGTTTAAGAATCTCAGCAATAGCGTGTGCGACCTGCATGTCGGCTCCTTTGAATTGACGAATGCGTTGGGTGATATATGGGGCTCAGTCGAGTTCTCAGTTATCGATTCGGGCCTCGGTCCATAGGATACGGCTGCCAACGTTCAAGTGGTGTGCGTGGCAAGACGGTTGGATTCACGCAGCTCAACGGCCACTTGCCCTGGAGCACAAGTGCCACCTCACGGCCATTACGCCGACGCGTTTCCGTGCGCATACGCGTGGTCGCAGACGCCGCATGCGGCGTGATGATCACATTATCCATTGCAAGCAGCGGGTTGTTCGCATCAGGCGGCTCTTGCTCCAAGACGTCTAATCCGGCCGCAGCGATTTGACCTGCTTGCAACGCGCGAATCAGCGCGGCTTCATCAATCACCGGACCCCGACCGCAGTTAATGATCACGGCCGTCGACTTCATTTTCGCAAACGCCGCATCGTTCATCATGCCACGCGTCTGCGCGTTCAATCCTGGATGCACTGAGAGATAATCGCTTCGCTCGAGCAGCTCATCAAAGGTGACCGGTTCCACGCCCTCTGCAGTCATCTTGAGTTCAGAAACATAAGGATCATACGCGATCACATGCAGACCAAAGGCTTTGGCCCGGCGCGCAACTGCGGTTGCCACATGACCAAATGAGACCAGCCCAAGGGTCTGACCCCAAAGCCTTGGCACATGATTGAGAATCGGTCGGCCTTCATACCAACGCCCCTCCCGAACCAGTTGATCCATCATCTTGACCCGGCGCCCGGCCGCTAAAAGCAACATGAGGGTGTGGTCCGCCACTTCCTCGATAAAGACGTCGGGCACATTAGTCACCACAATTCCAGCTCTGGTGGCCGCATCGACATCGACCATATCGACACCGACGCTCCCTACGCCGATCACAACACATTGATCCAAGCCGCCGATAATCTCTTCATTAATGTGAATGCCCCATGACGTCATAATGGCATCTGCATCACGCGCGCCCTCAAGAAAGGATTCGGGTGAGGCGCCATCCACTTCTACAATGTCAGCAACCTCCGAAAGGGCCTCGAGTTCGAGCGCGTAGCGGGCACTCACGGGGGCCTCCTTGGCAACAGGCGGCAGTTGAACGACGACTTTCTTTTTCATGGCGAGCGCTCTGGTTGGTTTCGGCTGATTCGCTTGATAGTCTCACACAAAGGTAGAAGGACCAATGCTATGGCACAACACTACCAATTCGGAGACATCCGAGTATCCCGGATCGAGGAAATGCTCGGCCCGATGTTCGACCCGATTCGGTTCTTCCCAGACTTCAACTCCCAGATGTTTGAGCGCCACGCAAGCTGGCTCTACCCAAACCACGTGGATCCCGAGTCTGGACGAATTGTTGCCAGCATGCACAGTTGGCTCATTAATACTGGGCAGACCAAGATCTTGGTCGATACCTGCCTTGGCAACCACAAAGATCGAATGCCTT
>JALRJG010000033.1 GCA_023261215.1 Pseudomonadales bacterium
GGCGGATGATCCGACTCGCCAGACATGATGGCCCAAACAAAAATGATGACAACGACCAGGGCAGCAAGACCCAAAGCACCCGCTCGAAAGACAGGATTCTTTGTCAGCGAGGGATCTTCTGCATTCATCAAGATGGTGGGTTCTTGGCTCGAAGGCTCTTCAGTGCCGACCTCGGCATCGTAAGCGGCCACAAGCGCACCACCATCGAGACCAACCACCCTTGCATAAGCGCGAATGTAGCCTCTGATAAACGCGCGCTTTTGAATAAGGTGATACGCACCGTCGTCGAGATGTTCGATAA
The DNA here is from genome assembly GCA_023261215.1 of Pseudomonadales bacterium. Lineage (GTDB taxonomy): Bacteria > Pseudomonadota > Gammaproteobacteria > Pseudomonadales > Azotimanducaceae > UBA9926. The sequence continues at coordinate 302 of JALRJG010000033.1, forward strand.
TTTGCGTCGTGAGAAAGAGTTTCTCCGCGACTTGCAGTTGCGATAGGTTTTTTTCTAACCGCGCCCGCTGTAAGCGAAGGCCAACGGTCATCTCAAACTGTTGATCCATCTGCTCGGTCATCGCGCTTTCCTCGCCTGCGAGGCAAGTCGTGCCGCTTCATCACTGGTTGGATAGCGCTGCTCAAGAGCGGTTTGACAATCTTCGGCTCGCGCGGCCTGCGAGAAATGACTGGCCACCAATCCACACAACAAAAGCCGTCTCGCCGACCAATTATTGAATTGATTGAGTCTTTCATCGAGTTGCCTTGCGAGCTCGAACTCGCTCGCATCGAAATGCAGTAATCCTTGTTCAATCAGCGATCGATTCTGGCGAGGATTCAAACTCAGCGCACGATCAAAGGCTTGACCCGCGCCAGCTCGGTCGCCAAGAGATAACTTTGCGACGCCTAGATTTTCGAAGGCCTGAGCCCTGTTCCCATAAAACTGGTCGGCAACCGCGGCTTCTAGCTGCTGCACCGCCTCGACCGCACGGCCTTCGGCGAACAGAAATGCGCCGAAATTGTTTCGGGCAGCACTGTACTTGCTGTCGAAACTGATCGCTTTACGAAAATGGTCCTCGGCTAGAGCGGATTCTTGTTCCTGTTGAAAAACCAACGCAAGGCTCGCGTGAGCTTCAGCGGATTTAGGGTCAAACTCAAGCGCCTTCAGCATGTTCTCTTTGGCTCGCAGGGTATCGCCTTGTCGCAAATAGGCGATTCCAAGCTCCACGGCGCGGGACACCACTTCCTCCCGATCCATAGGGGTGCGATCTCCGCTTGAAACACATCCCATCAGAGCAGCCAGCGCAAGAAAACTGATCGTCAAGCGGAACACGACGGCACTCCTTGCCCTTGAGGGGCTTCATTGGAAGCTGCAATTAAGCCTCGTGCCGCCCACTGTTTTCGGTAACGCGCGTTGCGTTTGGTACGATCTTCGACCTGCCCCGCCAACTGCCCGCATGCAGCATCAATGTCGTCCCCTCGAGTCGTTCTGACCATGGCCGAGTAGCCCGCGGCCACGAGTTGCTCCTGAAAAGATCGGACTCGCGCTGCCTTAGGACGTTTGAACTCTGAACCCGGGAAAGGATTAAACGGAATCAGGTTGATCTTGCAAGGCAAGGTACGCAAGAGTGTGATCAGTTCCGATGCGTGCTGGGGTTGATCGTTCATTCCATCAATCAGGGTGTATTCAATGGTGACCGTTCGCTTCTCGCCCAAATTCACCGCGTAACTTCGGCAAGCCTCAAGCAGCGTTTCAATGTTGTATCGGCGATTAAGCGGCACCAATAGATTCCGAAGCTCGTCGTTCGGCGCGTGAAGCGAGATGGCTAGCGAGACATCGGTCTCTTCCTTTAAACGCCATATGCCTGGCACCACGCCTGCAGTCGACACGGTGACCTTACGTTTGGAAATCCCGTACCCTAAGTCGTCCATCATGATCGAAATCGCTGGGAGCACCGCATCAATATTGAGGAGCGGTTCACCCATTCCCATAAGCACCACGTTGGTGACGGCCCGCTCACGGTCCTTCATGCGATCTGCGAGGCGACGCTCCGCCATCCGCACTTGTCCAACAATCTCACCAGCCAAAAGATTGGAATTGAACCCTTGCTTTCCCGTGGCGCAAAAAGTGCAGTCAAGCACACATCCCACTTGCGATGAAACGCACAGAGTGCCGCGGCCACTCTCTGGGATGTAAACGGTCTCTATTGCGCTGCCCGACCGGGCCTTCAGCAGCCACTTAATGGTGCCATCCTTAGAGACTCGCTCGCTGATAATCTCTGGCTGATTGAATTCGCCATGCGTGGCCAAATAGGCCCGCAAGGGCTTGCTGATGTCCGTCATTGCGTCGAAATCATCGACCGAGCGATGATGCAACCACTTCATAATCTGCTTTGCCCGATAAGGCTTTTCACCAATCTCAGTGAGCAACGCCTGCCAGCCTGATTGGCTCAGGCCAAGCAAGTCCAATTTAGGTGTTGGCGTGGTCACTTCGGGGGACTCCTCAAGACTCGGTCAATACACGAGGGTCAATGTGATCTATCGTGGGCAGAGCTGGTCGTCAGCAAAAAAGTAAGCCACTTCTCTCGCGGCTGAAGCCGGCGAATCCGATCCGTGGACGGCATTTGCATCGATCGTGGTCGCGAAATCTGCTCGAATCGTGCCTGCATCTGCCTCTTGAGGGTTGGTTGCACCCATCAACTGACGATTCAAAGCAATCGCGTCCTCGCCCTCCAGCACTTGTACGACCACAGGTCCGGACGTCATAAAGGCAACCAGGTCGGCGAAAAATCCTTTGCCATCGTGCTCTGCATAGAAACCCTTTGCCTTCTCTTCGGTCAGGTGCTCCATTCTTGAAGCAACAATTCTCAAGCCTGCGGCTTCGAATCGCGCGACGATTTGACCAATGACATTTTTGCCAACAGCATCGGGTTTGATGATTGATAAGGTGCGTTCTACCGCCATAAGATTCCCCAACAAGTGTACAAATTTAAAAGCGCAGCATTATACGCCTCAAAGTACTTTTGATACAGAGAATCAGGGACTTATGTTCGACGCTAACTTCAGTCTTGGGGCGTACACAGGCCGTAATTAATCCTGTTCGTCGAGCCAAGTCATTTGAATGGCCTCGAGAATTCGCTCGCCGCACCGCTCTGGTTCATCATCGAACTCCGGCAGCGCTTCGACCCAGGCCTTAAGATCTGTAAAGCGCACTGTGATTGGGTCAACATCGGGATGTGCATCGATGAGCGCAAGGGCGATGTCTAGGGTGTCAGTCCACTTCATCGATCACCTCAATGGTTCTCAGAAACTTGGTTGATGGTGTATTTGGGAATCTCAATCACCAAGTCTTCCTCTTCGACCACCACTTGGCACGCAAGCCGTGAGTCAGGCTCTAACCCCCAAGCCTTATCCAGCAAATCATCCTCAAGTTCCTCGGCGGGTTCAAGCGAATCGAAGCCCTCCCGCAGGATGACGTGGCAGGTGGTGCAGGCACAAGCCATTTCGCAGGCATGCTCGATTTTAATGCCATGATCCAAAGCGACCTCTATGAGCCGGTCTCCAGGGTTCGCATCAAGGACCGCCCCCTCTGGGCAACGCTCTGCATGCGGAAGAAATATCAGCTTTGGCACTGTGTCTCCTTGAGTCTCGCCTGGATTAGGATTCAGAGCTCAGCGCGTCGACGGATTGCCCTTGCAGCGCCTTTCGAATCTCTCGATTCATACGGCGTGCTGCAAACTCATCACTCGCCTCACTCAACATTTTCGTCTGCCGCTTAATCGCTTGCACGTCATCCCTTGTTTCGACCATTGCCAGCGCTTCTACCGCTTGCCTAAGCTCATCGGTCTCTTCCGAGCTGAGGAGTGATGCATCCTCATCGAGCGCTGCCTCAAGCGCATCGATTAATCGTCTGGCATCCACGCGAGCCTCAGCGAGCATTCGCGCACTCGCATCGCTCGAAGCGTGCTCAACCGATGCCCTTAACATGCTGATCATGTCTTCATCAGAAAGACCATATGCCGGTTTGACTTCAACCTGAGCTCGGGTGCCCGTACTGGTTTCCTCTGCCGCGACCGACAGGAGACCATCGGCGTCCACCCGAAAGTCCACCCTGATTTTAGCGGCTCCGGCCACCATGGGCGGGATACCTCTAAGCACAAACTGGGCGAGTGACCGACAATCAGACACCAACTCACGCTCGCCCTGCATGACATGAATCAGCATCGCGGTCTGCCCGTCCTTATACGTGGTGAATTCCTGGGCTCTCTGAACAGGAATTGGGGTGTTTCGGCTTATGATCTTTTCGACCAACCCGCCCATGGTCTCAAGCCCGAGCGATAGCGGTAACACATCGAGCAAGAGCATCTCATCGTCCGGCTTGTTACCCACCAGTTGGTCCGCTTGCAAGCCTGCCCCCAGTGCGACCACACGATCAGGGTCAAGCGTCGTCAGCGGCGCCCTGCCAAAGAATTTCTCGATCGCTTCTGACACCATGGGCATCCGAGTCGATCCGCCGACCAACACCACGTTCGCGACATCGTCCAAATCTACGTCGGCATCTCGAATCGTTTTTCGGGTGATGCGGATCGTCTCGTCAATGAGCTTCGATGTGAGCGCCTCCAAGGTCTCGCGAGTAATCTCGCCTGACCAATCAATGCCTTGGGGCTGCAAATCCACCGAGACCCGCGTGTGCTGAGACAAAGATTCCTTCACACGCCTCGCTTCAATGAGCAATGCTCGACGCATTTCTGCTGAGACTGCACCCTGCACATCGGTTAGCGCCAGAAAATGGTTGGCCAATGCGAGATCGACGTCATCGCCGCCTAGACTTGTATTGCCGCCAGTGGCCAGCACTTCAAAAACACCCATTCGCATCCGCAATACGGATACATCAAATGTACCGCCGCCCAGGTCATAAACAACCACAAGGCCTTCGTCACCGGAATCCAAGCCGTAGGCGAGCGCCGCGGCTGTGGGCTCACTGATCAGCCTGAGCACCTTAAGACCCGCAAGCTCTGCAGCGTCTCTGGTCGCTTGCCGCTGGCCATCATCAAAATAGGCTGGCACCGTAATCACGACGCCGTCTAGCGAACCACCGAGCGTCTCCTCGGCTCGCTGACCTAAACAGCTCAGAATCTGCGCAGATATCTCGACAGGCGTGAGAAGACCTTGACGCGTTCGCACCTGAACCATGCCGTCGGTGTTATCAGGAATATCGTAATCAGCAAGTTGTCCACGAGCTTCGATATCGGCTCGACCCCGGCCCATGAGTCGCTTAACAGAGAAAATTGTGTTTAAAGGATCGCGGCTCGCGCACTCGCGTGCTGCATCACCAACAAGGATCTGATCGTCGAGACCGTAATGGACAATACTAGGCAGTAAATGCCGACCTGCTTCGTCGGGCAAGGTTTGGATTTGACCCTGGCGAACACTCGCAATGAGCGAGTGCGTTGTCCCGAGGTCGATACCTGCAGCGCGCTTTCGCTGATGCGGGTCCACCGCCTGCCCAGGCTCTGTGATCTGAATTAAAGCCATATCAAAGATCCAACCATTGGTCCTCTAGCCGACGAGAGTCCTGCTCTAGCTTTTTTAAGAATTGCAACGCATAAACGCTTTTGAGCGCCTCGTCTCGTTGTCCAGCCTCAAAAAAACCGCTCAACCGCGCGGTCTGATCCGCTATGTTGCGTTTCAGCTGCTGCTTGAATTGGTCCAGTGCAGGCAGGGCCTCCGATTGCTCTATCTCCTCAAGCGCTTCTCGTAACTCCAACTGCATCATTAAAAAATCGCCAGGGAGGACCGGATTCTCTTCTAATGAGGTGCCGAGTAAAGACAAAAGGTAAATCGCCCGCGACAGGTCGTCCCTCAATTCTCGATAGCCTTCATTCACCCGTATCGACCACTGCGTTGCAGCTCTGCGTTCATGCTCTTGCATGGCGGCGAAACGGTCCGGGTGAAACTGCTTCTGCAAAGCGATGTAAGCCCGTTCTAGCGCTTGGGTATCGATACTGAACTGGCGTTTAAGTCCAAAAAGCGAGAAAAAATCTTGAGAAAAATCCAAAGCTGACCCACTAAACGGTGAAACTCTCTCCGCAACCGCACTCACCGGTTACATTGGGGTTTTTGAACTCAAACCCCTCGTTAAGGCCTTTTTTCACGTAGTCCATTTCCGTGCCGTCAACATAAACCAAGCTTTTAGGATCGATATAAACGGTCACGCCTTGCGTTTCAAAAGACACATCCTGCGTTTCGGGTTGATCCACAGGCTCAATCACATACATCAACCCCGAACACCCTGTCGTCTTCACGGCCAATCGAATGCCGACCCCTCGGCCTCGATCAGCCAAGTAGTTCTGGATGTGCAAAGCTGCAGTGTCAGTCAGACTGATTCCCATACTGGGACCCCCTTCTATCTCACTCGGCGCTGGTCACCTCTGGCAACCTACGCTTAACCTCTCTCATTCTTTGATTTGAAATCATTAATCGCCGCTTTAATGGCGTCTTCAGCAAGCACTGAGCAGTGAATTTTAACGGGAGGCAACGCAAGCTCTTCTGCAATGTCGGTATTCTTGATTTGAGCCGCATCCTCGAGTGTTCGACCTTTCACCCACTCGGTCAGAAGCGAACTAGAGGCAATAGCCGAGCCACAGCCATACGTTTTGAATTTCGCGTCTTCAATGACCCCTTGATCATTGACCTTGATCTGCAGGCGCATCACATCGCCGCATGCTGGGGCACCCACCATACCGGTGCCAACACTTTGATCCTCATCATCCATTTTTCCGACGTTACGTGGATTCTGATAGTGATCCATTACTTGGTCGCTATAGGCCATGATTAACCTCCAATGGTTTCAATCGCGCTTAATGCGTCGCCCACTCAATTTTGTTCAGGTCAACACCGTCTTTGTACATATCCCAAAGCGGCGATAATTCTCTTAACTTCTCGACGGCCTGCCGAACCTGGTTTATCGCCTGATCAACATCCGCTTCGGTCGTGAATCGCCCGATGGAGAAACGCAAAGAGCTATGAGCCAACTCATCATTCATCCCCAGGGCGCGCAACACATAGGAAGGCTCTAGGCTCGCTGAGGTGCAGGCTGAGCCACTGGACACTGCAATTTCAGGCAGCGACATGATGAGCGATTCACCCTCAACGAAATTGAAACTCATGTTAATGATGCCCGGCACATGGGAGTCTAAATCCCCATTGGCATACACTTCTTCCATCTCTTTCAGGCCATTCCACAATCGCTCCCGCAACTTGAGGATCCGCGTGCCTTCCTCTTGCATTTCTGCAGCAGCAATTCGACAAGCTTCACCCATGCCCACCAGTTGATGAGTCGCCAGCGTGCCCGAGCGCATCCCCCGTTCGTGCCCACCACCATGCATTTGAGCTTCCAAGCGCACGCGCGGCTTACGACTGACAAACAGAACACCCACGCCCTTGGGGCCATACATCTTGTGCGCAGACAGCGACATCAGATCGACTTTCATCTGACTCAAATCAATGGGTACTTTGCCTGCGCTTTGAGCTGCATCCACGTGGAAGAACACTTTGGCCTCACGACAGACCTCGCCTATGGCGGCAATATCGTTCACCACACCGATTTCGTTGTTCACGTGCATGATGGACACGAGGGTCGTGTCGTCTCTCAGCGCGCTTTTAACTTGTTCGGGTGTAATCAAGCCGTCTTCAGCGGGCTCTAGATACGTCACCTCAAAACCTTCTTTTTCCAGATGTCGGCACGTATCCAGCACTGCTTTGTGCTCTATCTTGGACGTGACAATGTGCTGACCCCGAGTTTTGTAAAACTGTGCGACGCCCTTGATCGCGAGGTTGTCCGATTCCGTTGCGCCGGAGGTCCAAACGATTTCCCGAGGATCGCAATGCAGGAGATCGGCCACTTGCTGTCTCGCTAATTCAACCGCTTCTTCCGCTTCCCAGCCAAATTTATGGGAACGGCTGGCAGGGTTGCCAAAATTGCCCTCCGCCATTAAACACTCGCTCATTTTCTGAGCCACTCGCGGGTCGACCGGGGTGGTCGCTGCGTAGTCAAAATAAATCGGCGCTTTCATCTCTACTCCACTCTCGCCCTGGGACGCTTGGTCCCGTGTCTCGCTTCCGCAGTCGAATGACTGCTTCAATTACGTCTATCGCACGGCTGTTCAAATCATCGATACAACTCAGCCAAAACATTGCACTTGCAAGCGCTGTAGGTCCGGCTCTAACAAGACTCGCTGCGACTGATAAGGGCCGCGCTTCGTTCTTCCTGCCTTGCAGCAATTGATTTGACGGTGTTCTTCTCGGCCAAACTGGCCAGATCAATCTGCTTTAAAAAAGACTGAATCTGATCACTCAGATCTGCCCAAAGTTCATGCGTCAAGCACATCGAACCGCTTTGACAGTCCGCCTTTCCCGCACACCGGGTGGCATCAACCGCTTCATCGACTGACCCGACAATGTCAGCCACATTGATGAGATGGCTCTCTCGACTCAACTGATACCCGCCACCGGGACCACGTACGCTCGTGACCAACTCACTGCGTTTCAATTTCGCGAACAACTGCTCGAGATAGGGTTGGCTGATTCCCTGCCTTTGCGATACGTCAGCCAGATTGATCGGGCCCTCTGCCTGATGTACGGCCAGATCGACCATTGCTGTGACCGCATAACGCCCTTTTGCCGTTAGCTTCATGATGTTCTCGCGATTTTTACCTATTATCTCAGCCCGAATTTCCCTAAGTCCTTCGCTGACCCTAGCAGCCAGGTTGATCACGCCCGCTGCCATCTCAATATTGACAGCGCCCCCGACTTGGGAGCGCAAGTTTAGCCCAGTCATACGTAATAACCAAGCAATTGGGTTGGTTATTGTTGAATTGTGCCTTGGCTCTCGACTTAACCTTCACTGAAATGCAATGAATCAACCAGTCAACGATGAAGCCACTCGCGGACTTCGGGTCAAAATCACTTCTCCCATGGTGGAGCGAGATCGTCTCGACATCCAAAGGAATCGCCCGACGATTAGCGTGCTTGGGGATATCGATCGGCGCTCTATGGGTTGTTTTTGGCTTCCGTCCGCTCGCTTTTTCGTCTCTCTCAACGAATTTCTCTCTATCAAAAGGAAACACGCCGTCGCACCCATCTGAGTGACTGACATTCTCTAACGAACCGCCGAAGGGTACCCATCCAACAGGATCTAAAGCAGGTGCTAACGACTCAACTGATTCACAGCCTTTAGGAACCCTCGAAGGATGTTCACTTCCATCTGATCGGGTCGGGCACGTAAGAACAGCCTGCGTAACCTCGTCATCAATTGGCGGGGGTTATCCGGGTCATGAAACTTAACTTCTGTCAGCGTCGTTTCCAGATGATCAAACAAGTGATTGAGTTCTTCGGAGGTCGCGAGTGGTTGGTCCCAGACTTCTGTCGGCTCGATGGCATCGTGATTCAACAATCGAAGTTCATAAGCCACCACTTGCACGGCCATCGCTAAATTGAGCGAGCTGTATACCTCACTCGTGGGGATATTGAGATGAAGGTGACACTGATGGAGCTCTTCGTTCTTTAATCCTTTGGATTCTCGACCGAACAAGATCGCCACGCCCTGCTTCTGATTAACAACCTTGCCAATTTCTTGCGCTGCTTGCCTGGGATCGACCACGGGCCAAGGTATCCTGCGCTCTCGAGCGGACGTACCCACCACCAGCGAGCAGTCTGCGATGGCGTCATCAAGGGTCTCATAAACCTCCACCGAGGCCAGAAGATCGGCCGCACTTGCAGCACGAAACACCGCTTTTTCATTGGGAAAGTCTTCAGGGGAGACCAAAACGAGCCGAGACAAGCCCATGTTTTTCATGGCGCGGGCAGCGGCCCCAATGTTGCCTGGATGCGATGTTTCGACCAGCACAACTTTGACGTATTGATCTAAGGCGTTCATATCCATAGTCGTCGAATTCCGATTCGTTTGGCATATGGTTTGAGTGAGAAGTGGTATGATGCCGGCCTCGCAATCGGCTGGACATCTCGTGGAAGCGCTCGCCAACATCGCTCTACGCGCAGCGCGCTTAGCCGCTGCCCACATCATCAAGGCTTACGATCGACCCGATTTAATTCGTGTCAACCTGAAGTCCACAAACAATTACGTGACCAACGTGGACCGTGAGGCGCAGCGCATTATAACAGAGGCCATTTCGCGCACTTATCCTGAGCATGGCTTTCTGGGCGAAGAAGATGATCCCAGCATCGACCAAGCTAATGAAAACAGCTCGGCGCCGTTGTGGATCATCGATCCCATCGACGGCACCACAAACTTTTCACGACAAATTCCCCATTTTTGCGTCTCTATCGCGTGCTCGATCAAGGGCAAGATCGAGCACGGCGTTATCATCAACCCGATCACCAATGAGGAGTATGTAGCGTCCAGAGGCAAGGGGGCTCAGTTGAATGGCCGCAAGATCAGAGTCAGTCAAAGAGA
>JALRJG010000340.1 GCA_023261215.1 Pseudomonadales bacterium
TGGTCATCTCTGATTCCGCAGCCGACAAATCCGCAGCGGCCCTCACTGTCTTTCGCGGTAGTTTCCACGAACCCGAGAACCGGCCCGGCCTTGCTCACTTTTTAGAACACATGCTCTTCATCGGCACCGAGAAGTATCCAGACCCTGACGGTTACTTTGGATTTATCGAGACGCATGGCGGCAGTTCAAACGCTTACACAGCACCTGACCACACCAATTACTTTTTTGATATTCAGCCCGAATTCTTTGAGGAAGGCGTGGATCGATTTGGTCAATTCTTCATCGCGCCCCTCATGGATCCCGCATACGTCGAGCGCGAAAAGAACGCAGTGCACTCCGAATATCAGATGCAGTACAAAGCCGATGGTTGGCGAGGCTTCGCTGTTCAAAAGCAAGCCATGAATGCCGAACATCCCTTCTCTCAATTTAGTATTGGCTCGCTAGACACTCTAGATGGCGACGTCTACAGCGATCTCATGCAGTTTTTTGAAACGCATTACTCTGCCGATCAAATGAGCGCGGTGATTGTTCACAACGAGCCGCTAGAAACGCTGGTGCCTTGGATCAGAGCGCTGTTCAGTCAGGTCGCCAATTCGAATCGAGGCCCCATTGCCATCGAGGCGGCGCTCATCGAACCCGACAAGCTCCCCATGACTTTGCGCTACCAAAATCTCATGGACATTCACTCCGTGTCCTACACGTTTCCGATTCCAGATGTCCGGCGGCACTACCAGACGAAGCCGGCGCAATACCTCGCGAGCTTGATCGGTCATGAGGGTGAAGGCAGCCTACACGCGCAGCTGACTAAGACCGGTTGGATCAACAGCCTCGGTGCTTCCGATGAAGCCATCGATGCCGACCACGGCGTCTTCTCAATCAGCATCGGATTAACACCAGCGGGTGCAGAGCACGTCAGCGAGATCACTGACATGGTGTTTGCCTATATTGACTTGCTCAAGACCGCAGGGCCTCAAGCTTGGTACTACGACGAAGCAGCCACCGTGGCCAAACTCGGCTTCGAGTTCAAAGAGCAGGCATCCGCCATGCGAACCGTGATGTCGCTTGCGTCTGGGCTCCAGTACTACCCCCCTCGGGACATCAATGTCGCGCCTTATTTAATGACCCGCTTTGACAGTGATTTGATCAGTGAATACCTGAACCGACTGCAAGCAGATCAAGTGATGGTGACCATCGCAGATCCCGCCTTCGAGGGCTCTCGGAGTGAGCCTTGGTTCGATGTGAGCTACGACATCAACCCTGGCATCGACCGGACTGCTGCCGATGCAGACCTGAAAAAAGGGCTTCAGCTTCCCGATGCAAACCCTTTCCTACCGAAGGATTTGGCGCTCAAGGCGGGTAACGATGACATCCCAAGGCCTATGGTTGAGCGAGAAGGACTCTCACTGCTGCTCGCCACTGACACGAGTTTTGGTGTGCCAAGAGCCGTCACCCATATCAGCTTGCGCTCTGAGCGGGGTTTAATCGACCTGCCCGATGTCGTCGCTGCGCGACTCTATGCGGCTTTAGTCCAGGATGCGCTCAACACCTTGGCTTATCCCGCCCTGCTTGCAGGCGTCAGCTATGATGTCGCGACGCCGCCGAGAGGCTTCCGGGTCACCTTGGGTGGGTATCAAGACAAGCAATCGGTTCTGCTCGATCGCGTCCTTGATCGATTGTTAAGGCTCGACATCCGCTCGGATCGTTTCGAAACGCTTAAAGAAGAGCTACGCCGCGGTCTCGAAAACTCCTTCAAAAATCGTCCATTCCAGCAAGGCTTCTCAAAACTCTCTGACACCCTGATGGAATCCAGCTGGCCCGCTGATGAGATGCTGAGTGCGCTTGAGGACGTCAGTCTTGAGGGCCTAACCGC
>JALRJG010000341.1 GCA_023261215.1 Pseudomonadales bacterium
ATGCCGTCATGGCAAAGACTCGAGCTTGGAGCGAACCAAATGAAGATCGAAGCGCTTTTAGAATATCAAACCCAGTTAATTCAGGCATGTTGTAGTCGAGCAGGATCACATCGGCATCCATTTGGCCCTTCGCATGGTCTAAGAGCGCATGACCCGACTCAAAGCTTTCTACCTTGGCACCATAACGTTTGGCCATATGCTCAACCACCAGGCGATTCGCGCGCATATCATCCACAACCCAGATCACTTTGTTTTGGAGAATCGTTGAAGATTCGATGCGCTCTCGGCTGCTTCTGAGATCGGTGGTCTCCATGGGTAGGAAAATTTTAAACCGCGTACCCACGCCAACTTCGCTTGTTGTCTCTATGTGACCTTGCATCAAATCAACAAGCGTCTTGACAATTTTCAGCCCCAAGCCGGTTCCACCGTAAGTCCGAGCGTGATCGGGATCAATCATGACAAACTCACCAAAGAGGTCGTCGAGTCGGTCTTCGGGAATCCCGATACCCGAATCTCTAATTTCGAAAGTAATGCCATCACTTACGGACTCGACTCCGAGATCAACGCCACCCTCATTGGTGTACTTAACTGCATTACTCAGAAGATTCGTAACGACCTGCCGCACTCGAAAGTCGTCAGCCAGGAAGTAGTCGTCGGAGGTCAGGTTTTTCGGATTGGCGTTCAAATACAGGCTTTTAGAAGCGGCCATAGGCTCCATCAGCCGAACCAAATCCTCAATGAGGTTTAGGGGCGAGAACGGTCTCAGTGACAATTGAACTTGCCCAGCCTCGGCTTGGCTATAGTCCAACACGTCATTGACCACTTGAAGCATGTAATCAGCCGACGACATCGCCGCTTCCAACAGCTTTTTTTGTTCGCCTTCAGCGTCCTTATCTAATACGGTCAAGATGCCTTGCAAACCATGCAGAGGGTTTCTGATTTCGTGACTGATGGTCGCATACAGCCGTTCTTTCCTCTGGATTTCGAGCTCCGCTCGTTCTGAGGCTTGGGTGAGTAAGAGATTCTGCTCACTGAGCGCGCTGGTCAACAACCGATTCTGACGCACAGTCTGGATTTCAGACACGATGCGACGCAAAGAAACCTTAACTGCGTCATCATTCCAAGGCTTTTCAATGAATTGGTGCACGGCCCCTTTGTTGATCGCCTCGATGACCGTTCGCAAGTCTGCATTTCCAGACATCAAGATCCGCGTGGATTCAGGTAACAGAGCGGCTAATTCCTTCATTAGGGCAATACCATCCATTTCCGGCATTCGGAAATCGGATATGACGATGTCGAAGGGTTGGTTTTTCGCACGCTCAATCGCGGCCATTGGGGTATCGCAGAGGACCACTCCCAAGGGTTCCAATCTCAGCATCCGAGCGAGTGCGGAGAGAATGCGGGGCTCATCATCAATGATCAGCAACTGGGTCTTAGTGTCTGGCATGACGTCTTTGTTCTAGGGTCCTGCTCGGTGTCGTCCTCTCATCTTCTCACGGACGTTTTCCAAACAACAGGGTTAGCGGCGTTGGCTCACTGGATCCCAAGCCTGGAGCCTTTTACCCCAGCCATGTCCGAGGCTCCAGGCCTGTAGCACGCGCGCTCGAGTCATGCATAGCCGAGCATCGGTCAATCGCCTGCGGCCTTCTTCTGGCAACCAATGATTGAGTCTAAGGTTAGACCTTGCGTGCTGATCGTCCAAGATCTGGATTCGAGGCCCACCTTCCTCCTTTTCGAATCCGGGTGTTCGCATGAGCAGGCGCCCGCCCCACGTCGCGCATCGCATCGTCCAACACAAGACACTTTAGGCGACGTTCTCAAGCAAAAACCCTTTAGAGAACCGG
>JALRJG010000342.1 GCA_023261215.1 Pseudomonadales bacterium
GAAGATGCCCCAAACAACACGCAATCTGAGGTGCAGGCACCGGCGCCCCAGGCAGAACGATTGAAGTCAAGATCCCTTGGTCTCGGATTCGAAAAGTTTAATCCCAGCGAAGCGATCAGTGCCGACAACGCGGTCCCTTTTCCCATCGACATTTAATTGATGCTTGCTTATGAACCGAAAAGCCCTGTCCTCTGAATTTATCTTTCAACTCTTTTCACTGGTGATCGCGATCCTTTTGGTGCACGCCGTCTATGTCACCGTGGTCAGACCCAACGCCTCCCAGGCGCTCATTGAAGAGGCTGTATTGATCAATGAGAACCCAGACTATGTGCCCGATCGTAATCTGTACGTCGTCGTAAAAGATTTAGAGCAGGAAGCCTGTTTCGTGTTGATGCTCTGGGCCATTGCACTCATGGCATTCAAGGCCCGAGAAATCTATCGCGAGCGTTTGCTGTTTGACCGGCATCTGATTCCGGTGGACACCATGACCCGCATTCTGCCGCAAGATACCCGAGAGTACGCTCGAGCCATTGAATCATTGGACGCGCCCGATCAAGAGCGTCTGCTACCGAAAACCCTGTTAGCCGCGCTGAACCGGTTCCGCTCAACCCACAGCGTGCAGGATGTCGCACAAACCATACGAGCAATCTGCGAAGCTGAATCTGATCGTCTTGACTCCGAGCTTTCCATGATTCGGTACATCGCTTGGGCGATCCCCTCGATTGGGTTCCTTGGCACGGTTCGAGGGATTGGTCAGGCGCTGGGTCAAGCGCACCAGGCCGCCCAGGGTGACATTGCAGGTGTCACCCAGAGCTTAGGGGTCGCATTCAACTCAACCTTCGTTGCGCTTTTAATCAGTATTTTGATCATGTTTTTGATGCATCAGTTGCAATTGGCGCAAGAACGCACCACTCAAGAGACAGAACAATATTGCGATCAACGGTTGCTTCGCTTCTTAGAGTCTTGATCACAGTATGACCCTCGCGCTTTTAGAAATCACCGATCAGTCTTTAGCACTGATCTGCGACGGTGAACTGCTCGCATTTGAACCATGTTACGCAACCTTCCGTGGCGATTGGGTGTTTGGCGAGCAGGCAAGGTCGATGCAACGGCTGAGGCCCCAAGAAAGCCAAGCGAACTATCTCGCACAACTTAGCACCGAATCACTCGCGCGCCCGATGGGTCATTTGAGGCACCGAGCCGACCTCGCTTATCTCCAGATCAAGGCGCTACACCACCCGCACCAGCATCGGTACTCACGACTTTTCGTTGTCGCACCGCCTCAATACGACGTCACTCAGCTATCGCTACTGCTGGGTTTGGCCGAGACTGCAGGGTTACCCATCGCAGGTTTCATTGAAGCCGGACTGTTGGAGTCTAGAGCGCACGTGAAGCCGGATCGCGACCTTCTTTATATCGACGTCGGCCGGCACCAAGTCACCGCACGAACTTACCGTGAAGGAAGCGACGCTGCAGTGACCCTCGAGGCGCGGCAGACCTTATCAGATCGAGGGTTGAGCCAGATGGTCGAAGGCTTGATGCAAGAAGTACAACAATCGCTCATCAATGCCGATCGATTCGATCCCATGCGTCGGGCCGAAACTGAGCAGCAACTGTTTGAAGGGGTTTTGTCCTGGCTTGAACAGGGCAATCAGCAAACCGCGGAAGTGACGTTGATGCACGAGGACCGCTTGCGCCGCGTGACCATCACTGACGCCATGCTCAGAGTCGCTACCGGACGAATGCTGAGCCAAGTGACGGAAGCCGTTCGCGGCGTGAATGCCGACGTGGTGATCAACCACCGACTCCATCAGATTCCAGGCG
>JALRJG010000343.1 GCA_023261215.1 Pseudomonadales bacterium
GGTCACGGTGAGCGTCTCTGATGGTGCGGATTTACTGCTTCACGATGCGCTGTCTGTGCCTGCGGTTTCGTTGATGTCACAGGTGATGGGCGAAAATGGCCGCGAACGGGTCTCCAAAATTATGCGTGACGTTTTGGAATACCACGCATCGCTCGAGTCATTGATTGAATTGAACGACAAAGCGGATGTTGATCGGGTCGCGTACTACCACCTGGTGCCAAACCCCACCAACGCGTTGTTCATGGCATTTTTTGAGCGCAACCTGCCTGAGAATTATCTCATCGCCCAAGACAGGATGTGGTTTCACCTTCCTGTCGGCTCCGACACGATCAGAGTGACTGAGCCTTAAGCGCTCATTAACGGAAGGCTTTCAGGATGTCCTTGGTGATGGGACCTGCGTTCTAGGGTGCAGATTCCTGTTCCAGGGACTGACTACGCTCGTTGAGTGACGCGTTGGGGTCGAGCGCGAGCGTCACCAAAACCCGCCGCTTGCGCTCGCCTGAATATGGCTTACGACCGTGCATCACGCGATGATTATCGATCAGCGCAACATCATCATCTTGCCATTGAAGGTCGGTGGTGTGGCGTTTGGCGATATCGACAATCACGTCAAGATCGACGTCTGGAATGCTCGAATCATCGCCAAAGGTCAGGTTGGGTCGGCCATCACTGACTCGCTGCCAACCCAGATGGACCGCGATGGCTTGATTAAAAAACGAGCGGTCACCGTTCGATAGCGTCTTAACCGCAGGCAGCACGGGAGTGGTCGCCTCGAGCGTCTCGTCTTGGCGCCAGTGCCAGCGATAACCGAGACGGTTTAGGCGGGCCTCTGCCTCTGACGGGGCTTGTACCCCGAGGGTGCTGCGCCAACTGCGGCCTTGGCCCGACTCGGCATTATCCGTTGAAGGCATGCGCGTCGTGTACTTGAGTCCGAGCGTCAAAAAGCGGTTAAACAACGCGGGGTGTTCGAGCATGAGATCTCTCGCGACCCAGTCGCTTCGGCAGATTGGGGTTGCCCCACCCTCTGCCGCGGCTGACTCGCAATAGAAAAAAAGTTTCTGCGGCGGCGATGGTGTCTGAGCCATTTCGTGATGTAGATATATCTCGACGTGGGGCGGTGCTTCGTTGGCCGTAAAAACGCGCGGCGTTAAGTTGATCCGGACCGCGTTCGAGAGAGACTCAGCGTAGGTGAAGTCGTCATAACCGAAGAGGCTCGAGAAGCGATCAAAGCCGGGATGGCCGCCGATGTTGAGGCCTCTAAATAGAAGGGCACCCTCCGTGTTAAGGGTTTCTTTCCACGCGCTGAGATTCAGCTGAATCCACTCGCGCTGCTCGGATGCGGGTAGATCATGTTGCGCTTGAATGATGAGTGGCCAAGACATGGTGGGATTAAACAGATTGTGCAGTAAAGGTCGCCATCTTGAGATGCTTCAGGCAGCTGATCAAGTGTGATTGTATGTCGGGTGAACTCGAAAGTCGGTTGTCAAACAATTAATATAGTAATGAAAACCATTAAATATTTCATTGAAGGCAACTTATGAACCGTGCGTTAAGGATCGTGCTGCGTGCCGGCAGTTTATTGTTTGCGCTCCTGGCCCTTGCGGTTTATGGATTCTTTTTCTCTGAACGGCCACCTAACCAAACGGACCCGGAGACGTTGCAGGGTGATGGCAGTGCTCTCAACTATTGCGATTTGGCAGCGCTAAAAGGGGATGGCTTGCTCGCACAAGACATCGCCAAGGGCAACACGCCAGGGTGCCGCTACGATCGATTTCCGGCGCCGATTCTGGCTGCTTGCACCGAGCCTT
>JALRJG010000344.1 GCA_023261215.1 Pseudomonadales bacterium
ACGATCGAGTCTTGAGAGATGCCCTCAAAGACGCTTGGATCGCCGGTTTCTCGGTATTGAAGATAAGCGAGAATGGATTTCGTACCACTGCCATCGGCGTGGATGACGTTGCAGTAGTCGCTATCGCCTGCCAAGGCATCTGGAATAATTTTGCAAAAACTGCCTGGGAAAAGGCCTGGGTCAAGTTGGTCAACGACGCGATGAACATCGTGTTTTTCTGCACTTACACCCCGCGCGCTGTAACGAGGGGACGCCGTGATTTCTTTGGGCTCGTTAGGCATGCCTGAATCTGTAGTGGCTGAGCGCAGAGTATACCGCGCTTCCATGATGAAGCGCGGATACGGGGTCGCCGATGATCATGCGTTGACGGATGCATGGCGACATCATTGCTTGTCACTTCCCTAGACTGAACGAAACTTGAAGGTTTCAGGTCGCGTGCTTCTTAGGGCGGGTATAATGCGCCCCTTCGGTTAATTGAGCAGGTCGATGTCGTCAGAGCGGGTCATCATCGTGGATTACCAAGCAGGGAACGTGGAAAGCGTTCATCGAGCTTGTGGCGCGGTGGGTATTCATGCCCAGATCTCAGCGAATCCAGAGGAGATTCGCTGCGCGGATAGAATCATCTTCCCCGGCGTTGGCACCGCTGAAACCGCAGTATTGATCCTTGAACGAAGTGGCATCAAGGCTGCGTTGCTGGACTTCGCAGCCACGGGAAAACCCCTTCTCGGAATTTGTCTCGGCGCACAGATATTGATGCAGCACACCGAGGAAGGCGATCAGGACTGCCTTGGGCTCCTGCCAGGCGAGTGCCGGCGTTTTAAGTTTGATGATCCAGCCCTCAAAGTGCCTCAGATAGGCTGGAACGAAGTCCACTTCAAACAGAATCATCCATTATTGAAGGGGCTTGCGTCAGGGCTGGAATTTTATTTCGTGCATTCGTATTTCGTTTCGTGTCATGACGATCGCCATGTCCTGGGCGAGACCACCTATGGTGATCGAACCTTCGCCAGTATCATTGGGCGGGACCATCTGGTCGCGACGCAATTTCATCTGGAAAAGAGCGGCCGATTTGGATTGCAATTACTGAAGAATTTTTCTGAGTGGGACGGGACCTATGCTCAGTAAACGTGTCGTTGCCTGCCTCGATGTGAAAGATGGCGAGCTTGCAAAAAGTATTAAGTTTGTTGACACCAAAACCATTGGTGATCCCGTTGCGAAGGCCAAAGAGTACTATGAAGGAGGCCTGGACGAGCTCGTTTTCTACGACATCACAGCCTCGAGTGAAAAACGAAACATCATGCTGGATGTTGTGTCCGCGGTGGCTCAGCAAATCTTTATTCCGTTTTCGGTGGGCGGTGGAATACGAACGCTTCAGGACATTGACGCGCTGCTTAGATCAGGGGTTGAGAAAATTAATGTCAATTCAGCGGCGGTCAAACGCCCTGGGCTCATCAATGAGTGTGCGTCTGCCATCGGCAGGCAGAACACGGTGCTATCGATGGACGTTCAGCGAGTCAGGCCCTCGACAGCCTGCCCCAGCGGTTTCGAAGTTGTGATTAATGGCGGCCGCTCTCCCATGGGGCTCGACGCGATTGGATGGGCAAAGGAGGGGGTCGTACGCGGTGCGGGCGAACTTGTCGTTAACTCTATTGACGGTGATGGCACCCGAGATGGGTACGATATCGAATTGACCCGCAGTATTGCGGAGGCTGTGCCAGTGCCTGTGGTTGCATCCGGAGGCGCGGGACATCCGGAACATTTAAGGCAGGTCCTAACCGA
>JALRJG010000345.1 GCA_023261215.1 Pseudomonadales bacterium
GATGGTTTCAGCGGTTGCGTCTGCGCGGTTGAGATAGCCTTTGATCACAGGCGCGCCCCGAACCCAGAGTTCGCCGGTGCCTTCAGTCACCACGGCCCCTTCGCTGTTGACGATTTGAACCTCAAACGAGGGCATGGCAGGACCACAGCTTTCCGGGCGATCGACGAAGAAGTCGCCGCCAATGGAAGTAATAATGCCGCAGGTTTCGGTCATTCCATAGCCCGTGCCGGGACGAGCAGTCGCCACTGACTGGTCAATCTTGCCTACAAGATCGGGCTGTAATTGTGCGCCACCGCCGCCCAGTGAAAGCAGTGACGACGTGTCTCGATTGGGGAAATCAGGGTGGCTGATCAGCTCGCGACTCATCACTGGCACGCCCGACATACTGGTAATTTTCTCTCGCTCAATGAGTGCTAGCGCATCACCTGCGTCCCACTTGTACATGTGGACCAATTTGCCTCCACCCATCGTGGTGCCTTGTGCCACACAGTTGTTTGCCGTGACGTGAAAGAGGGGTGTTGTAATCAACGCTGCAGGCGCTGGTGCAGTTGCGGGGTCTGGTAAGGGGGTCCCGTGCACTCGATGGTTGGTGTGCGCAAGGCACTGTCCCCAAAACGCCATGTTCATGATGTTGTGTACGCAGCCTCGATGGGTTTGCTGAGCGCCTTTGGGGCGACCCGTGGTGCCGGACGTGTAAAAGATGCATGCGTCGTCGTCTGGATCAATTGAAACATCTTGGGGTGTGCCCTGCGTGGCTAGCGCAGTGTCAAGTCGGGTTGACCCTTCAAAGCCGTCGCATCGAACGGTGACCACTTTGAGGTGAGGGAATCGTCCGTGGATATTTGAAAATCGGGCCAATCGCTCTTCATCACAGATCAATACGCGTGGCGCCGAATCCTCCAACGCGTAGGCCATCTCGTCCTCGACCCACCAGGCGTTCATCCCCACAACGGTGAGACCCGAAGCCATGGTGGCCCAATAACACGGCATGTACTCTGGGAAGTTGCGCATGGCAATGGCTACGCGGTCGCCTTGCGTCAGACCGATGTCTGAAAACCAACAGCGAAGCGCGGTGACCATGTCGTGCGCCTCCGCGTAGGTGATCACCTCATTCTCGAAAACGAGATAGGGTTTGTCGCCGTGAACAAGGGTGCTTGCCCAGACTTCTCCTAGATGCCTCGGCGCTGCCTTGTAGGTGCGCATGGGGGCGCCACGTACGTTGATCTCCTCTATTTCAAATGCGCCACCCGGTGCTGTGAGCTCCTGCCAAACATCCTTCAGCGCATCGTACATAGCCTGCATTTTCTTCCCCGCGAAATTTAAACCCACGCTAAGATAGGGGTTCTCTTTGGGTGATGCAATGTAGATGGATCATTTATTCGAAGACCTTTTGGTGATTGACGCGGCTTCTTTTCTCGCGGGCCCTGGGGCGACCACTATTCTTGGTGACTTCGGCGCTCGGGTGATCAAGATCGAGCCACCCCAAGGCGATGGTTATCGATTGCTGCATGGTCGCCATCGACATGATTTCAACTGGTCGCTCACATCGAGACACAAAGAAGGCATGGTGATTGATCTGAATCAGACCGAAGGCCAGGCGCTACTCCATGAGCTGGTGGCAAAAGCTGATGTTTTCGTCAGTAACTTTCGAGAGGACCAGAGTCAGCGCTACGGTGCGGATGCGTCGACCCTGCGGGCGCTGAATCCCAGGTTGATCTACGCGCAATTCACTGGGTTTGGCAGCGTTGGGCCTGATCGAGAAAAACGAGGGTACGAC
>JALRJG010000346.1 GCA_023261215.1 Pseudomonadales bacterium
AGTGAACCGTTGTCTTGCGTCTTGGTCAGGAGCAATCAGGAGCCGATGGTGGTGAATCTCGATATTCCCGTCGCGGAACCCCCTGAAGGATTATATTGGGTCGATCCGATCCATGCGGATCCTGGATCTAACGAGGCTTAGCGAGCAGGGCGTGGTCGCGTCGCCCGCACGTGATCAGCACTCTGATGAGCGATCACTCACCGAAGGCGGTCACGCTAAGTTGAGGTAGGCCTGTCTTGGGTCATTGGGATACACCCAATCTGCGCCGATGACGCTTGGTACTTGAAGGTGCGTGGGGATGTTTTCCCTGCCGATGACTTCATCAGCATTTTGATGCCAATAATAGATCCGCGCTTCCTGATAGCTCAGCGGCACGCCCTTAAATCCATAGCTTTCAACGGATTTTTGAATCCAAGCACCGAACTCGGTGTCTTCTCTCAGCACCTGAACAAGATCTTCGCCGTTATTTTCGGTCCACATGTCGGGCGCGGGTCCGTCGCCCCAGTCGGGCGCGAGCGTCCAAGTTTCAAGGATGGACTGATTGATGCCTTTGGGCCAAAAGACGAGCGGCGGCAGCGCTTGAGGGCCAAGTGGTGAGACCCAGTTTGGGAAGACGCCATAGGATTGGGTGCAGGTGCGGGCGATTTCGCCGACCGAGGCGATCTCATTCATCTCCGCGCGTTTCTGCATCATCGTGGTTTGAAAGGCGCCTGCGGGTCTTGGGGCCACCATTCGATTGTGACCTCGAGGGTAGAGCGTATTCACGTTTCGGCGATCATCGAGAATCGGTGACACAGTGGCGGGATGAATACTTTTAACGTGGTAAACCTCGGTGTTCGCCTCCATGGCAATCTTCCAATTGCAATTTAAGACAAACTGGTGTCGGGCGGCCAGACGACACTGGTCGAACTGAAACTCCCTCCACTCATCCGCGATCGGGCCGAGATAATCCAGTAGGCTCGGCGCATCATTGTCGAAGTTGACGAAAATGAGTTTGCCAAACTGCTCGCATCTGACCCTGACCAGACTGCGGCAACTGAAGTCGAGGTCTTTGAAATCTTCAGGATCGCGGATGGATAAGAGCTCACCCTCATGGTTATACACCCAGCCGTGGTATCGACAGGTGAGCCTCAGTTTTCGGCCTCTGGGTTCGGTCACAACGGGTGCGCCCCGATGGCTACAGGTGTTATAGAAGGCGTTGATCGAGCCTGTTTCACTATGGACGATGACCACGGGCTGACCGATGTTCTCCCACAAAATGAAGGAACCCGGTTCGGGGATTTCATCCAGATGCGCGGCGAACAGCCATGATTTGCGCCACAAGTGTGCCATCTCAAGTTCGTAAAAGGTTGGGTCGACATATCGACCACCCGGAAGATCGGGCAGTTGCGGAAAGGTCTCAGGCGGTGCGGTTCGTGCCGCTTCATATTCCATGAGCGCCTTGAGGGTGCGAATCTCGTGTTGGTTCATGGTGGTAACCCCTTGTAATGCGTTGAGAAGCGCCTTAACGCGTTGTCATACACGGTTCGGCTGAGCTCGAGGCCGCCAAGGGCGCATCGCTCAAATTCTCGATTTCAATGGTTCTGGCGAAAAGCTAGGCCTCCAGCCTCGTTTCCCTGGCGACGGATCTAACCGGGCCCACGTCTTCGGGAGTTGAGCGCGATTTGGCGCGCTAACCCTGCGTTTGAGAATAACAGGTCAACGAGCGGCCACAAGAGCATCGAGGGGGACTTTCCAAGAGAGAGGTGTGTCTCGGTTCTGGCTGGCCGTG
>JALRJG010000347.1 GCA_023261215.1 Pseudomonadales bacterium
TGTTGTTTGATGCGGCGCCTGAATTACCAGAGCAACTTTACGTGTTGTGGCGTCACTCAAAGGCGAGAGTGTCTGACATCGATGGCCTATTTTTGACGCACGCTCATATGGGACATTACCTGGGGTTGGCGCATTTGGGCAAAGAGGCGGTTGGCGCGCGCGAGGTCCCCGTTTATGTCATGCCACGCTTCAAGCAGTTTTTGGAGCGAAATGGTCCGTGGAGTCAACTCGTCACTGAGCGAAACATTTTGCTTCGAGAGTTAAATGACGAGCAGTGGGTCGCGGTAAACGATGTCCGTGTGAAGCCGATGCTCGTGCCTCATCGAGATGAGTACAGCGAAACCGTTGGGTTTGTGATTGAAGCGGGGCAGCGTGTTCTATACCTGCCAGATATCGACAAATGGGGGAAGTGGGCCTGGAATCTTGCTGACGTTCTAGAGACCGTTGATTGGGCATTTATCGACGCCTCTTTTTTCGGCCAAGGCGAGCTTCCAGGTCGGGATATGTCGTTAATCCCTCATCCCACAGTCAGCGAGACCATGACCTTGCTCGCCAATATTTCCGAAGTCGAAAAATCTAAAGTTCGATTCATTCACATGAATCACACCAACCCTTTGCTTCAGAAGGCCTCGCCCGAGCGCGAGGCCGTGCTAGCGGCAGGGTTTGGCATTGCTCGTCCTGGAGAAGTGATTGATTTAGCACCTCGATAATGGGGCGCTATTGCGCCTGAGGTCGATTGATGACTGAGCCGAGTTTTAGGAGCGCCAGGCCTCCAAGTGCGGCCGTGGCACCATAAATGAAGATGGTCCAGACCAGGGGGATCGAAGGCAGAATGGGCGCCATGATGCCGAGGATGTGGAAGCTCAGAAAGACGATGGCGATGTTAAAAAACGCGAGTTCCTTGGCCACTGGCGAGGCCAAATGAGGATCGAGGATCCTCAAAAGCAGAATGCCTGTTCCGGTTGAACCGCAGCAGCAGCCAAAGCTGGTTAGGCCTCGTTCAAGTCCAAAGGTTTTAAGTCGTCTGCCCGCGCCTAAGCACAGGAGCGCGGTTGCGATGGTGATGCCAAGCGCAACCCACAATATGGGCATCCAGTAAGTTGAAAGGAGTCCGAAGTTAACGCTCACTAACGTTGCGGTCACCATGATATCAACAGAAGTGCCGGTGATTCTTTTTTGTGTCTCGTCATCAACGAGATGCCCCAATTTGAACGCGTCAAGGCAGCGACGAAGGATGACGCAGACCATCAGCCCATGAAAAAAGAAGAGGTTATAGCTAAAAATATTTTCGATGGCGGTGTCTCGGACTAGGACCTGCATACCGCTCAGATAGCCATGGGTTAAAAGGTAAGCAACACCCAGCAACCCTAAATGGAAACCGAGGGAATCGAGGTTAGAAGGATGTGAGATTTGATGTCCCGCTGGATGCGTCTCAGGCTGCTCAAAAAACCCCCCTTCGAATTCTGCGTCGATCCGCTCTGATCCTTGTTGCAGATGTTGGCTCATGGCCCATCGAGCGACCGGTACGCCGATGACAAAGGCGGCAACGAAGCCCAATGAGGCGTAGATCAGTCCAAAGTCGGTGGCAAGTTGAATATCAAAAGAGGTTTCCCACAAGCTACCCAGCGCAATGGCTTGTCCCGGACCTTGGGTGAAGCCATGGGTGATGATCATCCCCAGGTAATCTGAGAGTGGTTGCTCGGATGAGAATCCATTGTAGAGGCGGATGAGCAAGAGCCCGAGTATTGCTTGAAGGGTAAGACTGATCAC
>JALRJG010000348.1:0-1528 GCA_023261215.1 Pseudomonadales bacterium
CGAACCTGTGTCTCAGATCACGCGCTTTCACACGCCATGATATCATTCGTGTCACTGGACTCAGCGCGCAACATTGCCGCTCAATGTCCCTCAACTTCACTTGCGAGCGCGCTCCCACTGATGCGAATTCTGGGCATAGAAACATCATGCGATGAGACAGGCATCGCTATTTATGATGACCAACAAGGGTTGCTTGGACATTCGCTACACAGTCAGATCGATATCCACGCAGCGTTTGGCGGCGTCGTACCCGAGCTCGCATCGCGAGATCACATCCGCCGATGTTTACCTATGATCGATGAACTGATGGCGCAGACGCACACAAAGCCCAAAGATCTTGATGCCATCGCGTTCACCGAGGGGCCCGGACTGATCGGCGCTTTGCTTGTCGGCGCGTGCATTGCCCGAGCGCTCGGATACGCCTGGGACATTCCAAGTATTGGCATTCACCATATGGAGGGTCATTTGTTGGCGTCGGAGCTTACAGACTCACCCCCTCCTTATCCTCTGGTCGCACTGCTGGTGTCAGGAGGTCATACGCAGCTGATGGCTAGCACGAGCCCCGGTCATTACGAACTCCTCGGAGAATCGGTCGACGACGCCGCCGGTGAGGCCTTTGATAAGGCCGCTAAAATGTTGGGGCTTGGCTATCCTGGTGGTCCTGAGATCGCGAAGTTAGCTCTCTTGGGAAATACAGGAAGATTCGACTTCCCAAGACCCATGACCAAGAAACCCGGTCTTGATTTCAGTTTTAGTGGGTTGAAAACCCACACGCTGGTCACTTTACAATCGCTGGGCACCGTTACAGATCAAGACAAAGCAGATATCGCTAGAGCTTTCCAGGATGCGGTGGTCGAGACCATCGTCATCAAATGTGAACGCGCCATTCTACAAACCGGATTCAGCGAGCTCGTCATGGCCGGCGGCGTGAGCGCAAACCTTGAACTGCGAGCGGCGTTAGCGAAATTGGGTCAAAAACACCACATCACAATTCACTACCCTGACCTGAAATTCTGTACCGATAACGGCGCGATGATCGCCGTCGCCGGGCTTATGCGTCAGTCCCTTTGGGATAAGCAAAATTGGCGCATCGATGCGCGCGCCCGATGGCCAATGATCGAACTCGAACCGATCCGGAGCCCATAGCGGTGCGCATCCGGATTGAGGATCTGCGCGTCGACACGGTGGTGGGGGCTTACGCTTTGGAACGGCGCATCGAGCAAACACTCTGGCTATCAATCGAGTTTGAGTATGACGCCACAGAGGCGGTCGACTCGGATCAATTCGAGCGGGCAATCGACTATGACGCTCTGTCAGGGGCGCTCACCGCATTTATCCAGCAAGGTCGATTTCATTTGATCGAGACCGCAGTAAGGGCCAGTTGCAAATACCTACTTTCACATTATCCCATGGCGTGGGTAGAGGTCACCGTCAGCAAGCCCAGTGCACTTGAGCGTGCCGGGACGGTAAAAGCAATCGAACGACTCAGCAGGCAGGTAGATTCTGTGTCATCAACGTCAGCAGTCTC
>JALRJG010000348.1:1538-1768 GCA_023261215.1 Pseudomonadales bacterium
GGCCCATGAAGACCCTCGTGACCGCATCGCGCTACGCTCGGCACCTTACACAAAACGCCTCAACCAACAAAAGCCTGATCCAAATATTCCATGCGCTCAATCCAGCCACTGCGTTGATCGATAACTTCAAACGGGCGAGCCAATGGGCCGGTCTTCCCTTCCCCGTCTTCCATCCCATCACAGAGGCACGAAAACAGGCAGCACACACGGCACGCACCACGGCGGAGGCG
>JALRJG010000349.1 GCA_023261215.1 Pseudomonadales bacterium
AAGGCATTAAACGCGGCCTAAAAGATGAGTCAGCGTTTCGCTTGGAGTTATGGCTACTCCTCGCAGCGGTGATTCTTGCCCCCGTCGTATCAAAGAGTCTATTTGAGTGGTTGCTGTTAATAGCTGTAGTGGTACTGATCTTAATCGTTGAGTTGATCAATAGCGCAATTGAGGCTGTAGTTGATCGCATCGGGACAGAGTTTCACGACCTATCTGGTGCTGCCAAAGATTATGGCTCAGCTGGTGTGCTCTTCTCGTCACTGCTAGCAGCACTTACTTGGCTTACCGTTCTAGCTAAGCATCTCCTTTTTTAATTCACTATTTCCTGCAAAAGCGAATCTTTCTGGGCTATCCTTGAGTGAAACGGTGACTCAAGGATAAAGCGCTATGAGCAACGACAATCAGCCTCAAGATCTGCAACTCAAGCTTAGAAACATCACAAAAGAGGATATCGATTGGATTAGCGAAGCCTCCTCGATGCTCTCGACCATCCGTCTCGACTACCAAAGAGTTTTCAATCTCACAGGCACCGTTTTACACACCAACCTTGGGCGTGCCCTGCTCGCGGAGTCGGCCATCAAGGCGGCCGTTCAGGCGGCGGCTTATCCGACGACGCTTGAATATGACCTGGATTCCGGTCGACGCGGCGCTAGGGCCGATGTCATTGAACAGTTGATTTGTGAATTGACAGGCGCTGAAGCCGCGACGGTGACTAACAATAATGCGGCCGCCGTGGTGCTTGCCTTGAACACGATTGCGCTCGGTCGTGAGGCCATCGTCTCTCGAGGGGAACTGGTCGAGATAGGTGGCAGCTTTAGAATACCCGACATCATGACGCGATCAGGGGTCAAACTTCGTGAAGTAGGCACCACCAATCGAACCCACTTAAGAGATTACGACGCGGCGATTGATGAGCACGTCGCGTTGGTGATGAAAGTTCATACCAGCAACTATGAGATCAAGGGATTTACGCACGAGGTCCCCACCCAAGACTTGGTTGGCTTAGCTCGCGAAAAGAACGTCCCACTTTATTTTGATTTGGGTAGCGGAAATCTCATCCCGCTCGAGCCTTTGGGGCTGCCGTTTGAGGCTACGGTCAAACAAGTGTTAAGTGAGGGCATTGACCTCGTGTCCTTCAGTGGCGATAAGCTCTTAGGTGGACCCCAAGCAGGCTTTTTGGCGGGCAAACGCGCACTCATTGATCAAATTAAACGCAATCCACTCCATCGCGCTTTTAGACTCGACAAAATGACTCTCGCAGCGCTGCAAGCGACCCTTCAGCTCTACCTCACGCCCGAGCGATTAACCCAAACATTACCCACGCTCCGAGACTTAACCAGAAGCGAGCGAGACATTCGAGCGGTCAGCAACGAAATGCTCCCCGAATTCAAGGTCCGACTGGCACCTGATTTTGCCTGTGTCAGCGAGGGCTTGTTGAGCCAAATCGGGAGCGGCGCTTTGCCGACGAAGCAAATTCCGAGCTGGGGCGTGAGCATTACCGCTTCGGAAGGCAAAGGCGAAGCCCAGCTCGCCTTGTTGGCTGGGGCACTGAGAGCGCTTCCCATTCCGATCATCGGCCGAATCACACAGGGTCGCTTACTCTTGGACTTCCGAATGCTTCAACAAGAGCACCTTGATGACTTTCGAGCCTCCCTCTCCTCGCTCAAGATGCCATGATCGTCGTTACTGCGGGCCACGTTGATCATGGCAAAACCAGCCTCGTGCGTGCGATCACAGGGATTGAAACTGACCGCCTAAAGGAA
>JALRJG010000034.1:0-4519 GCA_023261215.1 Pseudomonadales bacterium
ATCTCATCAAGGCCGGCTATCAAGTCACTGCCTTTGATCTCGTTGAAACCGCACTCGCGAACCTCGTGAGCGAAGGTGGCGCGCGAGCCGCGTCAGCGGCAGAAGCCGTTAACGGCGTTGACATCGTCATTTCTATGCTACCAGCGTCCAAGCATGTCGAGGGATTGTATTTAGGCGAGGACGGCCTGTTGAATCACATTGAACCGGGCACTCTGGTTATTGATTCTTCAACCATTGCGCCGGAATCTGCAAAGAGGGTTGCCGCAGCCGCGGCTGAACGCAACATTCCGATGATCGATGCCCCTGTATCAGGCGGTGTCGGCGGCGCAGTCGGCGGCACGCTCACCTTCATCGTGGGCGGCCAATCGTCGGCTCTTGAAGCTGCGCGCCCTCTGCTTGAGGTCATGGGAAAGAATATTTTCCATGCGGGTGATGCAGGCGCGGGTCAGGTCGCCAAGATCTGTAACAACATGCTCCTGTCTGTCCTGATGGCTGGGACAGCCGAGGCACTCCAACTGGGAGTGAACAACGGGCTTGACCCCGCCGTATTATCTGAGGTGATGCGAAAGAGCTCCGGTGGCAACTGGGCTCTAGAGGTTTACAACCCCTACCCGGGCGTGATGGACAAGGTGCCATCATCTAACGATTATCAGGGCGGATTTTTAGTTGACTTGATGGTGAAGGATTTGGGGCTCGCGATGGAGTCTGCGCTCGCCACGGGCAGCACAACCCCCATGGGCTCTTTAACCCGAAGTCTCTACCTCGCCCATGCCAAGCAAGGGATGGGGGGGATCGACTTCTCCAGCATCCAGAAATTTTTCCAGAGCAACGTCTGAGACGTACTCAGCGACCAACAAGAGGTACCCGATGAGTGAACGACAACTGAGTCAGGAGCAGCAGGAATTCAGAGAATTCTGTCAACGATGGATCGAAGAGAACAAACCCGATCCGCATCCGATTCCGCTTCCGCAGGCCGCCTACGAAGTTACGGATCCAAGCCATTTAACCTATTTGCAGGAATGGCAGGCCAAATGCTACGAGGCCGGTCTCATCGCTTCTGACCTACCCAAAATTTATGGCGGCCACGAGATGACAGAATGTCAGGCCATTGCCAGCGCTGAAGTCCGAAAGGCGGATGTTCCTTACTTCATTAATTGGATCGGTCTTGGGATGGCGGTGCCTACATTACTGGAATGCGGCAGCGAGGAACAAAAAGCCCGTTTCCTACCCCCCATTTTCTCTGGGGAGGAAATTTGGTGTCAGGGCTTTAGCGAACCCGGTGCTGGCTCGGACCTTGCCTCACTCCAAACAAGCGCCGTCAAAGAGGGCGATCAGTGGGTGATCAACGGCAGTAAAGTTTGGACCAGCCTGGGCCACTTCGCTCAATTTATGCTGCTCCTGGCTCGACATGACAAGTCCGATAAATATGGCGGTATCACTTATTTCCTTGCCGATATGAATCAGCCCGGGGTGACGGTTAAGCCCATCCACAAAATGACGGGAGAATCCGGTTTTAACGAAGTGTTCCTTGACAATGCGACGGTCCCCGACGCTTGGCGAGTGGGCAATGTCGGCGATGGTTGGAAAGTTGCTATGGCGACGCTCACAAGCGAACGCGGTGCCGGTGTCGGCGTTGGTGCTGTGGCGACGGAATCTCCAACCATCACAATGGCTCAAGTGATTGAACTTGCCAAAACCACCCGCCGAAACGGTCGAGCCGTTTGGGACGATCCGGTCTGGCGAGATCGCCTGGTCAAACTTTATGAGCGTATCGAAGCAGCTGTGCAGAACAGTCGTCGCGCAAAGCTGAAGCACCTGAACGGTGGCGCGATGCGCATCCCACTTCAAGGCAAACTGGTAGGGAGCGAAGTCGGCCAAGAGCTACACCACACTGCGCTGGGTATTTTAGGTCTCAAGTCGGCGCTTTACGTTCGCGATCCGAACGCCGCTGATGACGGCAAATGGCCGCTGGGTTACATGAATACGTACACCGGCACCATTTCTGGTGGCTCTAGCGAAATTCAACGAAACATTCTGGGTGAGCGTGTGTTGGGCTTGCCTAAGACGAAGTAGAGAGAGGCACCGATATGTCGCAACCTAAGGATTTTGGATTCGACGAAGATGTCCAGATGCTCAAGGAAAGCTTTGCGCGCTTCCTTGACGAGCAAAAAACCATTGAGTCGCTTCGACCGAGTATTCGCGGCACTGAGGACCCGATCCACGGCGCCGATCGTCCCGCTTTTTACGACGAAAAAGCCTGGCAACAGTGCATTGAGCTTGGCATGCATGCGGTCTCGATCCCTGAGGCGCAAGGCGGTATTGGAATGGGGCTCGTTGCCGCGACAGCCATCGCGGAAGAAATCGGGCGATATGCCTGGGCCAGCCCACTGTCCAACACGCTGCACGCAACCTTTGTTCTCAATCAGGCGGATACAGCCGATGCCAATGCCTTACTTGAAGACATGGCAAACGGCCTTCGAGTGGCGCTTGGCTTCTATGGTGAAGAGGGTTCGCTCCTACCTGACTCAACGGATGTTGTCGCCGATAACCATCGTCTGACGGGTACCAGCTGGTATGTGCAAGATGCGATGAAAGCGCAAGTGTTGATTGTTTCAGCGAAGACCGAACAAGGTGTCGAACTTTACCGAGTTGATCTTGCTGAGGCTGGGGTGACTATTCATCGAGATCGCATTGTCGACTTGACTCGAGATCAAGCGCATGTCGAGCTGTTAGATGTGCCCGCGAGCCTACTGACGACGCACGGTCGGGAATGCCTCGAGGCTGCCGCACCGGCGCTAGCCACCCTCATGGCAGCCGACCTCGCCGGCGCAGGTGAGTGGCAACTTCAAGCCACGTCTGAGTACGCCAAGGTCAGGCAACAGTTTGATCGCCCCATCGGCTTCTTTCAGGCGGTGAAACACCCGATTGTGAACATGATGATCCAAGTGGATGAGGCGCGCAGTCTCGTCTACAACGCGGCGGCAGCGTTTGATTTTGACCGAGAGGATGCCTCTCGATGTGCGCATTTGGCCAAGAGCAGTGCATCAGACATGGGTGCCTTTAACGCACGAAATTCGACGCAGCTCCACGGCGGTATCGGGTTTACCTGGGAGGCCGATGTGCAGATCTACCATAAGCGGCAGATTCACAGCGAATTCCTCTTCGGCGATGGCACTTGGCACCGAGCCCAACTTGCTGAATTACTTTAACCGTTCAGAGAACCACGGGAGAACCCAGAATGAGCCATGCGCTTAAAGACAAAATATGTGTAGTTACCGGCGCAACGCGCGGCATCGGCCGCGGTTGTGCCATTGCGCTTGCAGAGCACGGCGCAACGGTCTTCGTCACAGGGCGAAGCGATGGAGATGGCGAGCTGACTTTAAGCGGTACCGTACGCGCCATCGAAGCGGCTGGCGGCACGGGCTTCGGCTATAAGGTGGACCATGGGATCGATGCCGAGATTGAGCAGTTTTTCCAAGAGGTTGCAGCCAAAGCTGGAAAGATCGACATCTTAGTGAACAACGTCTATCGGATACCCAGCCCTCCTGCTTGGGGCGGTGGCTTTTGGGATCACCCCGTATCGATTTGGGACGATCAAGTCGGGATTGGCCTCCGGGCGCATTACGTTGCGAGCTGGCACGCCGCACCCTTGATGTTTAAGGCGGGTCCAGGTGGCCTCATCGTCAACGTATCGTCTCCGGGTGGGCAGTCTTACCATTTCTCCAGTTCTTATGGTGCCGGGAAAGCAGGCCTCGACCGGCTGACCGCCGATATGGGTATTGAGCTCAAAGACAAAGGCATTGCAGCGATCTCACTCTATCCGGGATCCGTTGCGACGGAGTTCATTGTTGCCAATTCTGAACGCACAGGGGGTGACTTAAGCCATGCTCAAACGCCCTTGGGAGTCGGCCGAACGGTACCTGCGCTCGCGCTCGCGGAAGATTTGATGACCCGTACCGGTACGATCCAGTGGGTTGAAGACTTAAGTCGTGAGTTTGATGTTCGGGATGAAGAGGGTCGCTTAGCACCCGCCTATCAGAGGCGAGGCGAATAACTTTTAAGGTGAATCTCTCGCCTAGATCGCCTAACCTAGAAGCGAGCGCCATTAGGGGCTTGTTTTCCCGAGGCCATAGCATCTAAGCAGATTGTGCTACCGGGAACCTTCTTTGCTGATCGGCACTCACAGCGACCCATGCCAGGCATACCGATCAGCGGAAGGCTAAGACGTTAATCATTCAACTCTCAAACAGGAGATTCTCATGGCAGCCTATTTCATTGCTCAATATCAGGTTAATGACGCGGCACTCTACGCAGAATATGGTGCGGGAGCAGGACCTACGGTCGCGCAGTACGGCGGAGAAGTGCTCGTGTTTGATGTGGCTGCTGAGACCATCGAGGGTGAAGCCCCTGGACCACAGACCGTCGTGATCAAGTTTGACTCCACGGACGCGGCCAAAGCCTGGTATGAGTCGTCAGAATATCAGGCAGTGGTCGGCAAACGGCTGTCTGCGACTGCTGG
>JALRJG010000034.1:4529-10045 GCA_023261215.1 Pseudomonadales bacterium
TTCTCAGTCCTGTCTCAAAGTATGAACGTGGGCGGTTAAGCCAAACAACAGCCCCCTTCTTCTGGTCAAAACGCCCTCAATACCAACGTATTGAGGGCGCTTTCGTCAGTACATCCTCTACAAATGAATCGGTCGCCCGAACGCTTGTAGCACGCTCTCGTGCATGGCCTCGGACAACGTTGGATGCGGAAAGATGGTATCGATCAGTTCCTGCTCGGTCGTTTCAAGATTAATCGCAATCGCGAATCCTTGAATCAGCTCCGTTACCCCTTCCCCGATCATGTGAGCACCCAGCAATGCGCCCGTGGCTTCGTCGAAAATGGTTTTGATGAGGCCTTCTCCAGCATGGCTGGCGACGGCTTTGCCATTAGCGTAAAAAGGAAACCGGCCAATCTTTATCGCTCGGTCCCCCGCGTCTTGCTCGCGTAACCCGATGCTCGCCACTTGAGGCGCTGAATAAGTACACCCTGGAATACGATCACGACGAAGCCCATGAGGCTGTTTGCCCGCGATCACTTCAGCAACAATGATCGCTTCGTGGGTTGCCTTGTGCGCGAGACACGGGCCGCCAGTAACATCGCCAATCGCATAGATCCCGGGCACTCGAGTCCTTTGCTCAGCATCTACCGTTAAAAATCCCTGCTCTAGCGCGAGCCCGACATTTTCAAGACCCAGACCTTCGACATTGGCTGACACCCCGACAGACATAATGCAGGCATCGAAACGCTTCGACTGACCGTTGAAGGCCGCTTGCAGCTGCTTCTTGCCTGACAAGGATTCCAGCGGGGTTTGGGTATAGACCTCAACGCCTTGCTCAATGAGCGCGGCTTTGGCAAGTGCCGAGATCTCATGATCTTCCGCGGGTAACACCGCATCGGCTGCTTCAATGAGCGTCACCTTAGAACCCAACGCACTGTAGAAACTCGCAAATTCAACGCCGATCGCGCCCGCACCCACAATCAGCAAGCGTTTGGGTAAGAACGTGGGCGTCATGGCCTCTCTTGCACTCCACAAATGATCGCTTTCACAGTCAATATGCGGGAGATGGCGAGCTTTTGCGCCAGTTGCTATCACAATGGCATCGGCCAAGAGTTCTCCTGACGCCGACAACTTAATCTGACCTGCGCCTAAAATCTCGGCATGCTCCTTGAATACCGCGATCTTATGCTTGCGCATGAGACCAGTGATTCCATTGCTCAAGGTCGCAGCAGCCTCTCGCGACTGTCCAACCATCGCCTCTAGGTTCACTTCAAAGCCTTTAACTGAGACACCGAATTCAGCCGCATGACCCATGTGCCGGATAAGATCCGCCGCATGCAAAAGAGATTTCGTTGGGATACAGCCCCAATTCAGGCAGGTTCCCCCAAGGGCTTCTTTTTCCACCAAAGCAACCGACAAGCCCTCCTGCGCGGCGCGAATCGCTGCTGCGTATCCGCCTGGGCCACCCCCAATCACGACACAATCAAATTCCTTCATACAAGCAACCTATAGGGTTCGGATAACAACTCAACGACGGTCGCCAAAAACTCTGCCGCGGGTGCCCCATCGAGGACCCGATGATCCCAGGTCAACGATAGATTCATTTGTTTCGTTTTGACGGGGGTTTCACCATCCCAAGTGAGTCCATCGTAAATCTGGTTCACACCCAAAATGCCGGATTGGGGGCGATTGATAATAGGCGTGAATGAATTCACCCCGAACATTCCCAACGCAGAGACCGTAAATGTTCCACCCGCATAATCGTCCAGTCCCAGCGCGCCTGTCCTCGCGGCATTTGCTAGCCGGGCACTCTCAATCGCAATGTCCTGAAGTGAGCGTTGATCGGCATCGCGAATCACAGGCACAAGAAGCCCCTCGGGCACAGCAACCGCAAGCCCCACGTGGACATCCCTCATGAGCTCGATCGCATCCTCTTGATATTGGCTATTCATTTGTGGGTGCAGGCGCAATGCTTTCGCCACCGCTCTAATCACAAGATCGGTGTAGGTGGGCTTGGCGACACCCTCCCATTCTTTTACCAATTGGCTTCGCAGACGGACCGCGTCATCCATGGTCGCGGTCATATCCATACTTAACTGAGCAGTCTCCTGGAGACTTTCATACATACGCGTGGCAATTGTTCGGCGCATGCCTTTGAGAGGGATTCTCTGTCCAGGATGAAACTCACTGCCAGAAGCGGCGGCGGTTTTCGACTGACTAGACGACCCTTTATGGGCCTGCGCTTCAACGTCCGCTTGGATGATTCGACCATTGGGGCCGCTGCCCGATATCAACGCCAGATCCAATCCGCGTTCCGCAGCAATTCTCTTCGCCAAGGGAGATGCCAGCACTTCTTTGGCGGGTGTGCTGACCGGTTGGTGAGGCATCGATACCGATGAAGCCGACGCGGCCTGCACATCGCGCTCAATAATGCGTCCGCCTGGCCCAGATCCACGCACTAACGACAGGGTGACCCCAAGTTCTGACGCCAAACGCCGTGCCGCTGGCGAGGATTTCAATCGCCCGTCGGCGAGCCCAGGTTCAGCTGATGCTTGGACTGCAACAGGGCTTGTCGCCACCGGTGCTGGCACGACTGAAGGCGCCTCGATCACAACACTCGACGCGTCAGCATCATCACGCCCCGCTTGCCCTGAAAGCGGCCCCTCAGGCACGGTCTCTCCGGCGAGATAGATGTAGCCGACCACGTCGCCAGGCGCCAACATGACGCCGGGTTCAACGGCATGTTTGACAATGCCATCGGCTTCCGCGTCCACGTCCAAGTTAACTTTTTCCGTTTCTAGTGCGTAAACCAGCTCGCCCTTTTTAACTGCCGCACCGTCAGCCACGTACCATTCGGAGACCATGCCCTCCGTCATCGTCATTCCTACTTTGACTAGATAGATTTCTTTTGGCATTTCGCCTCCTCAGTCATTTGAGAAACATTTTGTGCTTGGCAGCCCATGCCATGACACGTTGAATATCTACCACCCCAGGCCCCGTTCGAGAAAGGCTCAGCGTCATGCGCGCGCCTTCAGACAGAACATGCTCTCTTTCTCCGTCCAGGGCTAACGCACAAGGGCCTGCGACCGTAAATGAGCGGCCCAAGGTGACTTTTTGTTGTCGGCGGATGGGTATTTCACTCATTTGCCCTGGAATCATAGGCGCCACCAGTGACCTTCCGCCCTTGCCGAAGTCAATCCAGAGTCCAACATCCTCCTCGTCTGTCACAGGCGTCAGGAGTCCACCCAAACTGGTCATACCGACCCCCGAAGGATCCGCGCGACACAGCAGCGCAGAACGCAAGGTGGACGGATCTAACAGCGCGCGCGCGCCAATGAACTGATCACTCGTTACCACCGCATCGATCAATGCAATGTCCGCCTCACCGTCGATCTCAACATCGATGATCTTTTTGCGATCGATAAAGCGCTGGGTTTGTGCCCAAGCGCTGCTCACCAGCCCCAATGCCATCCCAGCGATCGTCGCTTCTGCCAGAACGGGAAAGACGTTGTTGGTTCCTGTCGACAGCGGTAACAAATTGGCTTGTCGCCAGCCTTTGACAAAGGCGCGATTCGTGCCATCTCCCCCTAAGGTCATCACCACCCGACAATCGGTTTGGGCGAAGGCCTCGGCGGCTGCCACAGTGTCGATGGCACTCGACGTCTTGGGCGTGGGAATGCGCACGACTGAAAGATGCCTGGGCAATTTGGATTCAGTAATGGCCGTATGAGCGATGCCGTGCGCGTCGTCCATATAAACCAGTTGCCGCAACCCTGCGCTCACCGCGCCGGCTAACGCCCGCTTCACGATCGCAAACTTCTCACGATTATCGAAGACCGAGGCTTTACCCGTTAGACGGCGTATATCTTTGCCTGAGGCCGGATTAACAACGAGGCCTGCGGCCATCCTGATTTACATCCCTAGGAGCGTTTTAACTTCACTCACGATCTTGCTTGCATTGGGCACATAAATCTTCTCTAGCGCCGGACTGAAAGGCACCGGCGAAAATGGTGCGCCCACCCTGCCAATTGGCGCGTCGAGATAGTCAAACGCCTCTTCCTGCAGTTGCGCGACGATCTCGCCACCAAAACCACCGAAACGAACCGCCTCGTGCACGACTAACGCTCGGTGCGTCTTCTTCAAAGAGGTCACCGCGGTTTCGGTATCAAACGGTTGCACGCTGCGAACGTCGATGACCTCACATGAAAGACCCTCAGCTTCTAGGGTTTTAGCCGCCGATAACGCCTCGACCACCATCCGGCCCATCGCGAGAATGGTGAAGTCGCTACCCTGCCTAACCACCTCAGCTTTGCCAATGGGGACTTCGTACATTGCCTCTGGCACCTCTGCAGACATCGCGAGGCTTGCCTTGTTGAGCACAACGAACACCGGGTTATCATCC
The DNA here is from genome assembly GCA_023261215.1 of Pseudomonadales bacterium. Lineage (GTDB taxonomy): Bacteria > Pseudomonadota > Gammaproteobacteria > Pseudomonadales > Azotimanducaceae > UBA9926. Next base: position 8,911 of record JALRJG010000034.1, read on the forward strand.
CTTGCCGCCGCAATAATGAGTCCCTTCGCGTCATAGGCGTTCGAGGGCATCACGACTTTGACGCCGGGCAGGTGAGCCAAAATTGCTTCCCAACTTTGCGAATGCTGCGCTGCGAGGTTCATGCCTGCCCCCGCCATCGTCAACACAGTAATCGGCAGTGTTGCACCACCGCCAAACATAAAGCGCATCTTGGCCATTTGGTTGGCCACTTCGTCCATGCACTCCCCTAAGAAGTCCATAAACATGATGTCCAGGATCGGACGACAACCCGTCGCTGCCGCACCAACGCCCAGACCAATAATGCCTTTCTCACTGATCGGTGTATCAATGATCCGATGCGCACCGAATTGATCAATTAGCCCGCGATAGTATCCATACACACTGCCAGCCTCGCCGACGTCTTCGCCTGCAACAAAGGCGTTGTCTTGCTCTTCGAGCACTTGTCTGACTGCTTCGGTGATCGCCAACACATAAGGGATGGCTCGACCTTCTGTTTTAACCGCTTCGCTCATGCCGAGGCTCCCAAGTTATAAACGTCTACGAGTAAATCTTCCGGTGCGGGATAAGGCGATGATTCAGCAAATGCGATCGCCTGCTCAATATCAGCATTCACCTCAGCGTACACCTGATCGATTTTCTTCTGATTCATCACTTTTTGTTTAACCAACATTTTTTCAAAGCTTGAAATCGCGTCCTTTGCCTTCCAAGCCTCGAGTTCCTCATCGGTGCGATAGCTGAGCCCCATACCCCGGACGCCAACATGATCGTAAAAACGATAGGTTTTACACTCTAAAAGCGTCGGACCCTCCCCTTTTCGAGCGCGATCTATGGCTTGACCTGCGGCTTCATAAACAGCCACCACATCCATTCCATCAACAACCACCCCTGGCATCCCGTAGCCTGCGGCGCGATCCGCAACATCAACAATCGCTTGATGGTTCGCCTGCGATGTGTATTCACCATAGCCATTGTTTTCGCAAACAAAAATACAAGGCAGCTTATAAAGTGCGGCCATATTCGCGGCCTCGTGAAAACTGCCTTCATTGCTGGCGCCGTCACCAAAAAAGGCAACCGAGACCTGTTTTGTCTTTCTAAACCGATTAGAAAACGCTGCGCCCATCGCAATCGGTGGACC
>JALRJG010000034.1:10055-10288 GCA_023261215.1 Pseudomonadales bacterium
ACATGCCGAGTGCCATATTGGAGATATGCATGCTGCCGCCTTTGCCCTTGCAATAGCCTGTTACTTTGCCAAAGAGTTCGGCAAACATTTTTGAGAAGTCACCCCCTTTGGCAATCAAATGACCATGACCGCGGTGCGTACTGGTGATGTAGTCATTGTCCGCAAGGTGCTGCATCACGCCGGAAGCGACCGCTTCCTGGCCCACATAAAGGTGTAATGCACCGGGAATCTTT
>JALRJG010000350.1 GCA_023261215.1 Pseudomonadales bacterium
GTTGAATGTGTCACAGGTCACTCCTTTCTTTATCGCTTCTCTTGATGAAACCACTTGTTTAAAGCGGTCATCGATGGATTTTGGTATCTCATCCCGGGATGACAGGGCGAGGCTTAGGCTGGGGAAAGCCGCGCGGTTAAGCCGCGGCTGCTGAACAACAGCCCTCTCGGCCGTTTCGATTACAAACCGCGCAAGACTCCTTAGTTTTGACGGGGATGGTCAACGCCCTATCTTCAAGCGCGATCATTCTTAACGCGTTTTGGCGAGATAAGAGTGGACGTCTCGGCGCTGGCGTTTCTGCCTTCCCGCATCTCGAGTTCGGCCCTAACGGCGCGATGTTCGCTTTCGTTGAACTGATAGCGCAGGAGCAAGAGCGCACCAATGACGTAACAACCCGCAGGCATCAACGCCAGCAAATAACGGATCGCGTCCTGGGTCGCTTCGTTCTGCTCGACGTTGGGTTCGAATCCGGTGAACTGAAGAACCAGACCAATGACAAACGCGGTAATCGAACTCGAGATTTTTCGAATCAAATTCCAAACCGCGAGATAAGCCCCCTCCTTGCGTTCACCGGTGGTGTATTCATCGAAATCGACGATATCGGCTTGCATGGAACTGGGCAGTACCGCGCCAGCGCCGCCGCCAACGCCCGCGAAGAAGCAGCAAAGGTAAACGTAAAGGTCATCGCCAGCGCCAGCAAAGACCAAGCACCCAAACGACGTGGCTGAAATGAGCGTTCCGATCAACCAGAGATTCCGCTTGCCGGTCACCCTTGACCAACGAATCCACAGCGGGGCCAGGACAAACTGAGGTATTTGGTAGACCACCAAGATCAGCACGAGATTATCCATCTTCACGACGTAATCCGCAGCGTAAGCGGCAAGGATGCCGAGGGTCGCGCCGCCAAACGTTTCGATGCCATAAATGATGAGAAGCAATCGGGCGTGAGGGTTCTTGAGCACATCTAAAAAGGTGCTAAAGGGTGGTTTGTTTGCCCGTCCCTGCGATGCTTGTCGCTCTGGCAACACATAAGTGGTGGCGAGCACGAGGAGGCTGATGACCGTGCCAGCGAAGACCGACAGGTAGAACGCGAATTGACGTTTGTCTTCGGCGTCGTACATCAGTTGCAAAGACGTGAGACCCGCAGCAACACCAAAGATGCCGATCATGTGGCTCAGCCCGAAGAGGCGGGTTCGCTCGTGGTAGTCGAACGTCAATTCAATTCCAAGCGAGCCATGGGGCACGAAAAACGCAGTTTGGACGGTTTCGTATATGAGCAAACCCACCGCGAGCCAGATGATGAGCTGAAGCTCAGAGAGGATTTCGGGTGGGGACCAGATGCCGATTAAAGCGATACCCATGGGAATCGCCGAAAGGAACATCCAACTTCGTCTCCGGCCATGCTTTGATCGGGTTCGATCGGATAGGTAGCCAATGAGGGGGTCACTGATCGCATCCCAAAAACGGGCGACTGCAAGGATGGTGCCGATGACTGCAGGCGCGACGAGCAGCACATCCGTTGCAAACTTCATGTAGTAAACGACGAACAGCGTGCCCATGATCCCGAACGCGATTCGGGGGGCTGCCCAGGCGAGGATGATCGGTAAAGGTAACTGATCGGCTGGTGACGACTCGCCCTGGATGGTTTGATCAGTCATCTACGGCAGTGCTCGAGCTTGCACTGAATCCCAGCGCGGAGTCCCGGTTGGGTCGATGGACTCAAAGGACCAACGGCAACATTGGAGAAGCGGATCTC
>JALRJG010000351.1 GCA_023261215.1 Pseudomonadales bacterium
GAATCTCCCTCCAGAATCCCCGAGCGCGCTTTTCCCGCTGCGTCAAATGCTTGATAGGCGTAAGCCGGCATTGGCTACCCTCAGTCGGACAACGTCACACGAAGAATTTCATCCATCGTGGTGACGCCCTCAAGCACCTTCCTGCGACCGTCTGCGCGGATACTGGGTGCTGAGCTTCTCGCAATGCGTTCCATTTCAACCTCGCTCGCGCCGCTATGGATCTTCTCGCCCAAATGCTCATCGACCAGGATAACTTCATAGATCCCTACCCGACCTCGATAGCCCTCATAGGAGCAAGCTCGACAGCCCTTGGCCCGATAGATAGGGCGCTCATCCGAGGCATCCAAATGAAGAAATTCTCGCTCGTAGGCATCAGGCACGTGTGCCTCACGGCACGTCGGGCATAATGTCCGAACTAACCGCTGGGCAACCAGACCCGCCAATGAATTAGAGAGAAGATAGGGTTGAACCCCCATATTTGCCAGTCGTGTAACCGCTCCGATGGCGGTGTTGGTATGCAAGGTCGAAAGTACCAAATGGCCCGTTAGGCTGGCCTGAACAGCGATATCCGCTGTTTCATAGTCGCGAATCTCACCCACCATCACCACATCCGGGTCCTGTCTTAGAATCGCGCGGAGCCCTTTCGCAAAGGTCATATCAGCTTTTAGATTGACTTGTGTCTGGCCAATGCCCTCGACATCGTATTCGATGGGGTCCTCAACCGTGAGAATATTTCTTGAAGCGTCATTGAGCTGATCAAGGCCGGCGTACAAGGTTGTCGACTTACCAGAACCGGTTGGACCGGTGACCAAAATGATGCCATGTGGGCGCTTCAGCAAAGTCTCCATGGCTTGCAAGTCCCTGTGGGACATTCCAAGGTGGGTCAAGTCTTTGCGTCCCTCCTGCTTGTCAAGCAAGCGCATCACCACTCGCTCACCATTACTGGCGGGGATGGTTGAAACCCGCACATCAACTTCCTTACCTCCGATGCGAACGGAGATCCGGCCATCCTGAGGTAATCGCTTTTCTGCAATATCCAGTCGAGCCATGACTTTAATGCGGGACACCAAGAGCGGCGCGATGGCTCTTTGTGGCGCAACAATTTCCCGAAGCACGCCGTCGACCCTAAACCGAACCACCAATCGCGACTCGTAGGTTTCAACGTGGATATCCGAGGCCCCCACCTTCACCGCCTCGGCCAAAAGACTGTTGATCAGTCGAATAATCGGCGCATCGTCATCCTGATCAAGAAGATCGCTCTGAGTCGGCAAGGCATCCATGAGCGATCCGAGGTCAAGATCGTCCTCCAGATCCTCGATGAATGCCATCGATTCACCTGAGGCTTGCTCATAAATTCGCGACAGTGCTCGCTCATATTCCGGCTGATCGAGGGACTCAATCGTGGCTGGCGCACCCATGACTCTCTGCACCTCAGCCAAACCATTCCAATTTAGCGGCTTGCGGTAAAGCAAGTGTCGTTTGTCATCCCCGCGATCCTCTAGCATCACCCCAAACCGCTTGGCATAACCAAAAGGAATCATCCCAGCGCGCGGGATGATCGGCTCCTCCAATTCAACCTCTGAATCCAGGATAGGTTCGTTAATCTCTAATTCACTCATACCCACTCGTCTTTTTTCGTCGCCTCCACCAAAACAAAACGCGCCTGTTCAGGTGGCCTAAGACTCGCGTTCAATCATAACGCAAGCGCTTCTCAACCCTCGGGACTTGGTTCAATCAAGAG
>JALRJG010000352.1 GCA_023261215.1 Pseudomonadales bacterium
GTTATGACCCCGACCAAGGATCTGGAGTAGCCGATGCGGTTCTTTACCAACGAGGTCCTTCAAGACCCTTATCCGTCCTACGCCATGTGGCGGGCAGAAAAGCCCATCTGGCAGGACGAGGAGACAGGTGCATGGATTCTGTCTCGTTTCGAGGATGTTCGCCATGTGTTGAAGCACTCGAGCGATTTCTCATCGAAAGCCATGGGCGGTGGTGAGTCCGGTCCGTTACCGCTCCTGGCCGATGACGCGCCTCGACACACTGAGTTACGCAACATCGTGAATAAGGCGTTTACCCAGCGTATGCTGAAAAGCATTGAGGGCGACGTGGCGCATATTGCCGAGAGCCTGGTGGCGGATATTCCCAGCGAGGAGGCGGTTGATGTGGTTCAAGCGCTGACCATTCCGTTGCCCGTGGCGGTCATTTCTAAAATGATGGACATCCCTGCAGAGCGAGCCCATGACTTCAAGCGCTGGTCAGATGCTCTGACGGGCACGCTTGCAGGTGCGTCGCTTGCTGAGCGCGAAGTCGAAATCGGTGAGATGTACGCGTTTTTTCAGGGGTTGATTCCCGAACGTCGCGGTCAAGGCGGAAGTGATCTTGTGAGCGCCGTGGTGAATGCGAGTGTTGATGGTAAAGCCCTGTCTGACCCGGATATTGTCGGATTTTGCATGCTGCTTTTGATCGCCGGGAATGAGACCACCACGAATCTTTTAGGGAATTTCCTCAATGTGCTGGCGGATCGGCCGAACGACTGGCAGCGTTTGCGTGACACCCCAAAGCTGATCGATCAAGGGATTGAGGAAACCCTAAGATTCGACGGCCCCGTTCAATTCTTGAGACGCACATTGACGTCGCCCTGCAGCTTTCACGGCAAAACATTGAATCCGGGCGATGTGGTTCATGTGATTATGGGGTCGGCGAATCGAGATGATGCTGTGTACGACAACGCCCAGGCCTTCGATCTCGGCCGGGAGAAAATACAGCATCACACCTTTGGTTTTGGTATTCACTTTTGTATCGGCGCACCGCTCGCTCGTCTTGAAGCAAGAGCGGCCATGCAGGCGCTGGTCAAACGTTTCGATCGATTGTCACGGGGTGATGGCGTCAATGAACGGGTCGCCTCGCATCTGTTGCGGGGGTTCCACCACTTATCGCTGAGATTTGGGTGCTAAGTCTCAAGCGAGGGCGATAGGGAATGATCGTCAATCCAAACTAGATCCATCGACCGATGAAAGGAACAGCCCACAACGCACAGCCTTTTGGTCCAGGTTTTTTGGTGAGCGCCGCGTTTATCGGGCCAGGCACTGTGTTGACCGCCAGTCGAGCCGGTGCTGAGTTTGGCTTCTCACTCTTGTGGGCGCTGCTCTTCTCTCTGGCATTGACCTTCGTGCTTCAGGAAATGGCTTTACGGCTTGGTCTCGTGAAGCGGCTCGCGCTGACCACGATTCTTCGAGATGCGATCCGTGTGCCCTTGCTCAAATGGTTGCTGCTTTCGTTGGTGGTCGTGGCGATCGTCGTGGGCAACAGTGCGTATGAGGGTGGCAATCTCACCGGAGCGGCTGCGGGCGCTCAACTGCTCTTCGGAGGCCATCAGAGTGTGTGGGTGGTCGTGCTCGCGGCGACGAGCGGGGGGTTACTCTTTTCGGGGCGCTACCAGCTATTTGAGCGGTTGCTGATTGGGCTGGTGGCGCTCATGGCGGTGATGTTTGCACTGTCTGCCGTACTGATGATGCTGG